>MNES01000070.1 GCA_001917815.1 Chloroflexi bacterium 13_1_40CM_65_17
TCGAGCCGTTGGCGCTGCCCGCGCTGCCGACGCTGCCCGTGGACCCGACCTTGGGGGTCGAGTTGCCGGTCGAGCCGTTGGCGCTGCCGGCGCTGCCCACGCTGCCGGTGCTTCCGACAGTCTCGTGCGTCTTCGTCTTGTCGTCGCCGTTGCCGGTCTTGCCACCCGCGGTGTCACCGCGGCTGTCTGAGTTGTTCTCGCCAGCCTCCTTGTGCTGACCAGTCGTATTGGCCGCTGCGCCGCCACTGTCCTTCGCCTTGCCGTTGCCGTTGGCATTCGCGTTGGCATTCGCGTTGGCATTCGCGTTGGCGTTCACATTGGCGTTCGCGTTGGCGTTCACATTGGCCTTCGCGTTGGCGTTCGCACTGGCGCTCGCGCTGACGCTCGCACTGGCGCTCGCGCTGCCGTTGGCGCTCGTATTCGAGCTGGCCTTGGCGCTCGAGCCGCCCTTGCTACTGGCGCCGTCTTTGCCGCCGTCGCCCTTGCCGTCTCCGCCACCACCACCACCGATGGGATGGTCGGACGTGACATGTGTGTGGTCGCTCCGATTCACGACCACCGAAGCGCTCGTCTTATCGGACGCCTTGCTTTTGTCGTGGGAGTCCGCCGCCAGCGCAGGTGATGTCCGCGCCAGCATCAGGACCACCCCGGCCATCAGGACAAAGAGCTTGATGGCGACGCGCTGCATTAGTGGCGGCCGACTGCTGATGAATTCGCCGAGCGTGTCCAAAGAGGCTCACCTCCACGCGGATATGAGCATTTGCCTTGCCGCCATCCTGGACACGGACCACTGCCGGAGCCTTTTAACGGAACCGGCACGAGGATATGTCGCAGAACGCCCCGCTCAGCGTTCCCTATTTGGCAATGCTTATCAGGGAAACGCCGAAAGTCTCATTAGTAACCATGCTGGAGGCCACCAGCGTTGACGCCGTCGCCGAGTTCGTCAATGGATTGCTGGCTCAAAAAGGCTGGGATGTCGAAGGGGTGCGCAAACGCGCATCGAGGCTGGAGCCGCCGGACCGCTACTGGGCGATGTACGAGATCCTGGCTAGAAACGACTCGCGCGCGCGAAACCTGAGGATGGTCGCCCGCGGTGCCTTCAGCGCCGAAGCCTGGGGCGAGCTGCACAACAGGCTCCAGCGCCATGGCGCCGGCGAGCCCTGTGACCCCATCGATGGCCTTGGCTATCCGACCATCTTCCCGGAGTCCCAGGTTGCGTTCTGGTTCTACCCTTTCGACCCAGCGCTGCCTGGCCTGCCCACCGCGGCCGACCCCGAGACGATGACGCGGCTCTTGCTGGGCCACGATGACAACACGCTTCCATTGCCCGACGGCATGCCGCGGGTGAGCGTCGAACGCGTGCGCTACGTGCCCGAGGTGGGCGCAATCCTTCGCTATCAGTTCGAGACGTCAGGCGGACCTCTGACGATTTACGGCAAGGTTCAGCCGGGCGACCGCGGGCTACGCGCCCACAGGATCGTCGAGGGGCTGTGGAGCGCCAAGGTGCCGGACTCCAAAGGGCTGCTCAACCTGCCGCGCCCGCTCGGATTCATCGAGAAGTACGGGCTGCTTTTGGAGCAGGCGATACCCGGCACGCCGGTCAGCGGCAATCGACTGAGCACCGAGTTCAGGAATGCAGCCCTCGCCGCGGCAGAGGCTGCGGCCGTCGTTCATGAATCCGGCGTTGAAACGGATATCGAGATCAAGCTCGAAGACGAGCTCGACCGGCTTGATCGCGTAGCAGAGCAGTTCGCGTACGTGCATCCGCAGGGCCACTTCCTGCTCAGCGACCTGATCGTCCATCTTCGCAACCGAGCTCGAGTAGCCTTCGCCGAGGAATGGCGCCCAACGCATGGCGACCTCAAGTACGACCAGTTCGTGCATCACAACGGCCGTTACACGCTGCTCGACTTCGATTACTACGGCCTCGCCGAGACCAGCTACGACCTCGGCAAGTATTGTGCGTATATCGTGCCGTCCAGCCCGCAGAGTTGGGAGGATACCGTGGCCGCCGAGGAAACTCGGCTGCGCTTCCTGCGCCATTATCTGGAGCTGCGGCCACACGCGACGATCGATCGGTTTCCGATTTACGAAGCGCTTCAGCTCGCGCTGCGCGCGATGAGCTTCATGTGGGCACAGACATCGGGCTGGGAACGAACTGCCGAAACGTTCCTCGTGATGGCCCACGAACGCCTCTACAGCCGGCTTCCCGGCACGTTCTGAGCTCGCGGGCCCGGTAAAGAATGTAAAAGGCGCCTGAACCGCGCCGAAGCATTCCTTTTACAACCTTTTACCTCATCAGCACAGGATCTCAGTGAAGCCGCCGTCAGACTCTGCCGCTGGCCATGCGGTTTCTGCCCTGGATCGGAAGCGTGATTCTCATCGCCGCGCTGGGAGGCGGTGCCCTGACGACTTTGCGCCCACACAACGCGACCGCGTACTCATTGATCACCGCCAGGACGCCGGTGGTGGTCGCCAACAACACTCTGCCGAAGCTCGATTCGAGCTTCTACCAACATCTCGTGCCGACACCTCCCCCTCCTCCCCCTCCGCCTTCCTCGCAGGGAGCACCTGCCGGCGCGGCGCATACCGGCGGCGGGATCGTGATCCGCTCGACACAGCAACAGCTCATCAACCAGGACCGCGCGGCGGCAGGCCTCGGGCCGCTGACCTGGAGTGACTGCCTCTATCCAGTGGCCGCGTCGAATGCCGGCCGGCTTTCTCGACAGGGATGGGTTCCGCCCTACCACACGAACGGCCCCACCCAGGATCTCGGATGCGGGCTCGGCCATCAAGCCGGTGAGAACGTGGGCTACTGGAGCGGCGGAATCAACGACTCAAAGCTCAACAGCATGTTCATGAACAGCCCCGAGCACCATGCCAACATCATGGGTCCCTACCGCTATGTCGCGACTGCATGGGCGGTCGCGCCAAACGGGTACGCGTACGTAGCAGTCGAGTTCAGCTAGAGCGCTGCAGCACCCCTGACCCCCTCCAAGTAGCCCGCTTCAACTCGGCGTTGTCCTCTCGAAGCGCGCCATTGCCGACAGGCGGCTCCCACAGCCCCTTCAAATGCGCGGGCGCCATGAGGAGGAACGCCAAGGGTGGTGCAGAAGCCAACCGGCCGCGATCCGCAGCGCGCGCCAACCAACCACCGGTTGCTCGGTTGGTTGTGGACGAAGCGCGTTTGGATCGCAGCCGCCGTCGGGATCATCTTCATCCTGTCCACGCTCTATGTGCTGTGGGCGGTCAAGGATCTACCCGACCCTAGCCAGGACGTGCTCGCCGCGGGCGACGTCGTTGTGCTCGATCGAAACGGACACTTGATCGAGGACTGGAACCCCGCCGGGCATTACCACCTGAACCTGCACCTGAACGAGATGGGCCCGTACGCCCCGGACGCAATGCTTGCGGCTGAGGACCGCAACTTCTATCACCACGGCGCGGTCGACGCCGGATCGACAGCCCGCGCGCTTTGGGTCGACGTCACCCATCTCGGCTTGAACGAGGGCGGGAGCACGATCACCCAACAGCTGGTGAAGATCCAGCTGCTGACGCCGCAAAAGTCGGTCACGCGGAAGATCCACGAGATGGTCCTCGCCATCGCGCTCGAGGAGCGATTCTCGAAGGACCAGATCCTCACGATGTACATGAACCGGGTTTATTACGGCCACGGTGCGTACGGAGTGGGCGCCGCGGCCCGCACGTATTTCAGCAAGGACGCAAAGGACCTCACACCAGCACAAGCGGCATTCCTGGCGGGCCTCGTGCAGGCCCCCTCCGCATACGACCCTCAGGTCCACTATGCCCTGGCGCACGAGCGGGAGGCCTATGTCCTCAACGGGATGGTGAGCACCGGCGCCCTGAAGCAAGACGAGGCTGACAAGGCTGCCCTCGAGGACGTGAAAGCCGAGCTGAAGATCCAGCCCACCGCGCGGCAGAGCAAGGCGCCGCACTTCGTCGATTATGTGCTCTCGTCGCTGGAATCGACCTTTGGATCGGCTGCGATCCAGCAGGGCGGCATTGTCGTCCACACCACGCTCGACCTCGACCTGCAGCAGGCCGCCGACGCGGCGGTGAAGAACGGCGTGCACGACCTGGGCTGGGCGAACATCAACAACGCGGCGCTGCTCGCGGCAAACCCGAAGACCGGCGAGGTGTTGGCGTGGGTGGGCTCAGCTGATTACGGAAACGACTCCATCGCGGGCCAGTTCGACGTGGTGCTCGCGAAGAGGCAGCCTGGATCATCGTTCAAGCCGTACGTGTACGAAGCCGCGCTCCGCGACCACAAGATCACGCTCGCCACCAAGCTCGACGACCGGACGCAGAACTTCAACGGCTACGTGCCGCGCGACTTCGACAACGGCGGCATGGGCATGATCCCGGCTCGGACAGCATTGGTCTACTCGCGCAACATCCCTGCGGTCGAGGTGGGCCAGATGGAAGGCATGAACAACGTGATCGGGCTCGCCCACCAGATGGGCATCAAGAGTCACCTGGACCCGGGGCTTTCGACGGCGATCGGCGGCAGCGACGTCACGTTGTTCGAGCACGTTCAGGGCTACCAGGTCTTCGCCAACCAGGGCCAAAAGGTGGAGTTGAGCGTCATTAGGTCGATTGACGACGGCAGCGCCAAAACCGTCTACACGCACGACATCCCCGGCGGGCAGGCGGTCCTGACGCCGGCCGAGTCGTACTTGATCACCGACGTGCTCAAGCGATATCAGTACCAGTGGGGCTTCGGCTGGAACCGCCAGATGGCAAGCAAAACCGGGACCAGCGACAACGGGCACGGCCAGATCCCCGACTCGTGGATCATGGCTTACAACCCAGACATCGTGACCGGCGTGTGGGTCGGCAACACGGCGCCCAACGGCGGCGGCGGGACGATTCGAGCCTTTGGAGAGAGCGTGGGTCAGACCATCATGGCGCGCTTCGTGAACGCCCTCCCGAGCAAGATGCGCGGCTGGTATGCGCAGCCGTCGGGGATCGTGCACGGCTGCGGTACTGATTCCTCGGAGATCTTCCTGAGCGGCACGCAGGGGACCTGCTCGGCTTCGCCCACCGCCACGCCGAGCGCGTCGCCCAGCGCATCGCCAAGCCCCAGCCCTTCAGACCTGCCGAGCCCATCGCCTCTGCCGTCTCCAACGCCGGTACCGACACCCAGCCCATTGCCCTCCCCATCACCCAAGCCCACACCGACGTGATGTTCGAGATGACCGCTGACAGCCCGTTCGTGGACAGCGTCGAGCGGCGCCGGCCGGGCGGCTCGATGCGCGCGTATGTCTCGCGGACGCTGCCCCACCATTCGGCGATCGTGGTCAGCAACCGGGCGCCACACGAGCCGAGGCCGGAAGGAGGCTTCGCGCGGGGGGCGGGCGGGGTGGTCACGGCGCTGCTGACACTCGCCGAGGTGACCGCCGCGGACTGGATCTGCTGCGCCCGCAACGATGCCGAGCGGAGGCTTGTCGAGGAGCAAGGCGACACGTGGACGGCTCCGCTCGTTCGATCCGCGACACGCCTCCACTACGTGACACCTACGTGCGACCAGTACGACCAGTACTACTCGGTGATCGCGAATCCCGTGCTCTGGTTCATTCAGCACTATCTGTGGGATCTCGCGCATCAGCCGATCATCAACGGCCGCATCCACCGGGCGTGGAGGGACGGATACGTCGAGGTCAACAAACAGGTTGCGCAGAAGGTGATCGCCGTCGGCCGCCAGCTGCCACACCGCCCGCTGGTCCTGGTCCATGATTACCAGCTTTATCTGGTGCCCAAGATCGTGCGCGAGCAGCTGCCGGGAGCGATCATCCAGCACTTCATCCATATCCCGTGGCCAACGCCCCAGTACTGGAAGGTGCTGCCAAAGCAAATGCGCTCGGCGATCCTCGAGGGTCTGCTCGGTTGCGACATCGTGGGCTTCCAGTCAAGCCTCGACGTGCGCAACTTTCTCATGACGTGCGAGGAGAACGCCGGCCTCCAGGTCGACGAGAGAGAGCGCGCAGTTCTCATCGACGGCAGGGTCGTTTATGCCCGCGCCTATCCGATCTCGATCGATGTCGCGTCGACGACAAGGCTCGCGTTCTCCCACGGCGTCATGGTCGAGGAGCGCAAGCTCCGGGACTGGCGCCCCCAGCGGCTCATCGTCCGCATCGACAGAACCGACCCCTCCAAGAACATCGTGAGGGGGTTTCTGGCCTACGAGAAGCTCCTCGTCCAGCACCCCGACCTCAAGGGCCAGGTGCAGTTCTGGGCCTTTCTCCAGCCCTCGCGGCAGGACGTGGCCATCTACAGAACCTACCTGCGCCGGGTGCGCCAGGTGGCGGCCCGCATCAACAGCCAGTACGGCGGCCAAGGCTGGATGCCGATTCGCCTCGAGTTCGGAGAGAACGTGCGCAAGGCGATGGCCGCGCTGCGCAATTTCGACGTCCTGCTCGTCAACCCCGTCTATGACGGCCTGAACCTGGTGGTCAAAGAAGGCGCCCTCGTCAACAGAGCCGAAGGGATGATCGTGCTCTCGGAGAATGCGGGCGCTCACGAGGAGCTCCAGCCTCACGTGCTGTCGATCAACCCGTTCGACATCGAGGCCACCGCGGAATCGATCCATCAGGGTCTGGTGATGAGTGGCGAGGAGCGCAGGAAACGGAATGAGGCGGCGCGCGGCGTGGTGCGCACCAACGACATCTCGCGCTGGATCGCCCGCCAGGTACAGGACATCCGCGATCTGGTTTCAACACCCGGCTTGAGGGCGGGCTGAGAGTCGGGTAAACGCAAACAGCACCGCGTTTACATTCCTAGATCTCCTTTGTTCTCGAATGAGGGGGTGCCAATGGAGCACAAAGAAACGAACTTCGTACGCGACGAATCGTCAGGCAGCGTTCGCGAGGAATCGACCGTCGTCAACGACACCGGCGTCGCACCGGTGCGGGAGGCGTCCGTCGTCAAGAGCTCGACTCCTGCCCGGCGCGCCATGGAGATCATCTACCTGGTGTTCGGGATCATCGACGGCCTCCTGCTGATCCGCCTGTTCCTCAAGCTGCTCGGAGCGAACCCGCACGCCGGCTTCGCCAGCTTCACCTATGGGGTGACCGACTTCTTCCTGGCTCCGTTCCGCGGGCTCCTGCCGACTTACGTCAGCGGGCAGTCCGTGTTCGAGCTGTCGCTCGTGTTCGCCATCCTCATCTACTCGCTGATCGCGCTCGCGTTGGTGCGACTGGTGGCGGTCACGCTGTCGCGAAGCGTCATGGTTTCGCAGCACAGCCGATCGGAAGGGTTCAAGACTCACACGGACTGAGAAAGCGACTCCGCCGCGGTGGTCCGCGCCACCGCGGCGGCGGTCCTTCCTCCAGCGGCTCCTAGTGGATCAGGGATACCAAAGGGGCAGCTTCGACAGTGCCTCGTCGCTGTCGACGTCGGGATCAGCGCCCGAGCTCAACACGTACTGCCATGCGACCATCCTGCCCGCGCACGCGACCTGGTTGGGATCGTACGAGGGAGCGGTTGCCCTTGTGTACCGGCCGAGCAGCGATGGCTCGAACGACCACAGGTAGGATCCGGTCGCGACCTCGGCCCGGTCGGCCACCGCCGTGCACCAGGCCTGGCCGAACGTGCTGGAGCCAGTCCCGTCGCCGTAGTAGCCAGGTGAATAGCCGGCGCCGGAGACTCCGTCGTACCAACCCTCGATGAACGTGGCATCGACTCCGCCCGAGCACCATTCGCCGGGCGGCTCGATGTCGATCATGAGCACCGTGCCCCTTGGGATGCCCAGCCCCGCGGCTGCGGATGTTGCGCCCTCCGCATAGCTCACGCCCACGTCGTAGCCGGCCACTGCGGAGCAGTAGTACTCGTTGTAGATGGGCAGGATGCCCAGGTGGTGAGCAGCGGCGGCAGCCACCTCGGCCGCGCTGATGCCCGGGCAATTGGGCGTGGTCGTGAGGTACCGGCCCCAGAAGTCCGGTGGTCCGTACATTCTCGTGACCTGCGGGTAGAGGTCGCCCGCCGCGGCCGCATCGCCGGTCAGCGGCTTGCACGAGTCGACGCCCCACAGCACTCTCGATGGCTGCACGGCAGCGGACCGCGCCTGGATGTCCCGAAGCGGCGCGTTCTGCGACGCCGTTCTCAGGAGCTGGCCGGCGGGGGTCGACTCGTTCGCCAACGGCGCCTGGAGCCCGATGGCGGCCGAGTACCACGGTGCGGCACCGCTGCCGAGCGTCACCTGCGCGCTGCATGTGCGGCCGGATTTGCAAGACTTGCCGACCAGGCGCCCCGACTGGTCGTAGATGCCCATGCTCCAGGGCGTATCGGTCAGGTCGACGTTGGACGTGGCGCTGAGGTACACGGTGCCGCCCGAATGCAGGTCGGTGGAGCTGGCTGAAAGCTCAACCGA
>MNES01000036.1 GCA_001917815.1 Chloroflexi bacterium 13_1_40CM_65_17
GAACTGCGCGGCCGTGGCGCCATAAAACACCCGGTGGTCGACCGACAGCGTCATTCGCATCACCTTGCCCGCAACGATTCGCCCGGCCTCGACAACCGGTACTTCCTTAATTGCACCAACGGCGAGGATGGCCGCTTCCGGCGGATTGATGATGGCGACGAACTCGTCGACGCCGTACATGCCGAGATTCGAGATCGAGAATGTGGCTCCGCTGAGGTCGCCTTCAGCGGGCCTGCCCGAGCGCGCCCGCTCGATCACCTGTCGCGACTCGATGGAGATCTGGATCAGGTCCTTGGTGTCCGCGTCGTGGACGACGGGGACCAGAAGACCCATCCCCTGAGAGGGCGCAACAGCGAGGCCGATGCTGATCCGGCGCTTGCGCTGGAACTTGCCGTCGACCCAAGACGTGTTGACCTCGGGGAACTTCCGCAGCGCGAGCGCGCAGGCGCGCACCAGGAAGTCGGTCATCGTGACCTTCTCGGCGCCAGGCACGGAGTCCTTCAGCTGCTGCCGCATCGCCACCGCGAGGTCAACCCGCGCCTCGACGGTGACTGTGAACTCGGGCACCGTCGATTTCGCTTCCGCCATGCGCCGCGCGATGGTCGCCTGCATCCGCGTGGGCTCGACCACTTCAACGTCGGGTCCTGGCCTCCCCGCTATGCGGGGAGGTACCCGCCCAGCGGGGGGTGGGGAGGTGCGATTGCCCGCCGCGGCCTGCACGTCTTCCTTCACGATGCGGCCTTCGGGGCCGCTGCCCTGGATAGCCGCGAGGTTGACCCCCAGCTCCGCGGCCAGGCGCCGCGCCAACGGCGATGCCTTCACATCGCTCCCCGCCACGCGGGGAGCTCCGTCCGCGCCGCTAGGCGCCGACGGTGAGGGGAGGGGCTCCTCCTCAGGCTCGGCCTTTGGCTGCTCGGGCTTTTTCACCTCCCCGCTCTGCGGGGTGGTCCGGCCGCTAGCGGCCGGGGTGGGGGCGTTCGCATCTCCAATGCGGGCGATTGGGGCTCCAATCTTGGCCGGAACGCCCTGCTGAACGATGATGTCGAGCACGCCGTCGGACTCGGACTCGAGGTCGAAGGTCGCCTTGTCGGATTCGACCTCGGCGATCACGTCGCCTTTCTTGACGACGTCACCGCTCTTCTTCTTCCACTCGACGACGGTGCCCTCCTCCATCGTGTCGGAGAGCTTGGGCATGTTTACATCAGCCATCGGTTTGCTTCCTGCCGACCACCACGCGCGCGAGCTTCTTGATGTCCTCGCTCGTCGGGATGGACGCCTTCTCCAGGGGCAGGCTGTACGGCATCGGCACCTGAGCGCCGCCCAACCGGCGGATCGGCGCGTCCAGGTAGTCGAAGCACCTCTCCTGGACCCCGGCGGCGATCTCCGCGGTGACGCCATACGTCGCCCAGCCCTCCTCGACCACGAGGCACCGGCTCGTGCGGCGAACCGACTCGACGATGGGCGGCCAGTCGATCGGCCGGATCGATCGCAGGTCGATCACCTCGGCGTCGATATCCTCGTCCTCGAGCTGCTTGGCCGCCTCGTTCGCCAGCACCGCCATCCTGGAGACGCCGACGATCGTGATGTCCGAGCCCTTGCGCCGCACGGCGGCCGTGCCGATCGGAGTCGTGTAATCGCCGTCGGGGACCATTCCCCGGACGTTGTACAGGCTCATCGACTCGAGGAACATCACCGGGTTGTCGGTGCGGATCGCCGACTTGAGCATGCCCTTCGCATCCTCCGGCGTCGTCGGAGCGACGACCAGCAAGCCGGGGATGAGCCCGTACAGCACCTCGAGGCTGTGCGAATGCTGCGCCGACAGCTGGTGCCCGGCTCCACCCGGCATGCGGATGACCATCGGCACCTTCGCCTCGCCGCCGAACATGTAGCGGATCTTCGCCGCGTTGTTGATGATCTGGTCGTACGCGACGAGCGAGAAGTTGATCGTCATCATCTCGACCACCGGGCGCAGGCCCAGCATGGCCGAGCCGATGGCTGTGCCGACGATCGCCTCCTCGGCTATCGGCGCATCCACCACGCGCTGCGGACCGAATTTGTCGAGCAGTCCCTCGGTGACGCGGTACGCGCCGCCGAACTTGCCGATGTCCTCGCCGACCAGGTAGACGGAGTCGTCACGCTCCATCTCTTCGGCAAGTGCCTCACGCAAAGCGACGCGATAGAGCTTTTCTTCCGCGGCCATCAGAGTGGGTCTCCCTTCAGCTCCGGCCGCTCTTCCCACTCGCCCGCGTACACGTACTTGTAGAGGTCCTCGACCTTCGGGTCAGGACCCTCGTCGGCGAACTTGATGATCTCCTGGACCTGGGCCTCGACCTCCTGGCGCACGTTCTTGAAGTGCTCCTCATCGGCGAGGCCGCTCTTCTCGAGCTCGTGCTCGAAAAAGACGATCGGGTCGGCTTTCCGGAACTTCTCCTTGTCCTCGGCCGAGCGGTACTTGTCCGGGTCGACCACCGAGTGGCCCTTGAATCGATAGCAGAGCGCCTCGATGAAGCGCGGCTGGGAGTCCGCGCGCACCTTCTCTACGATCTCCGCCGTTCGCAGCAGGCATTCGCGCACGTTCATGCCGTCGACCTGGATCGATTCCATGTCGTACGCGCACGCCTTTTTGTAGATCTCCGCCACCGCGGAAGCCTTCTCGACAGGCGTGCCCATTCCGTAACGGTTGTTGACGCAGTACCAGACGACCGGCAGCTCGAACACCTTGGCGTAGTTGAGCGACTCGTGAAACGCGCCGATGTTGGTCGCGCCGTCACCGAAGAGACACTCGACGACGTCCTTCTGCTTGCGGTACTTCACCGCCCACCCGCCGCCGGCGGCGAGCGGCAGGTGGCCGCCGACGATTCCGTAGCCACCCATGAATCGCAGCTTGGCGTCGTACATATGCATCGACCCGCCGCGTCCGTGCGACGTGCCGGTCTCTTTGCCGAAGAGCTCCGCCATCACCGCCTTCGGGTCGATGCCGCGCGCGATCGCGTGGCCGTGCTCTCGGTAGCTGGTCCAGATGTAGTCCGTCAGCTTGAGGGGTAGGATGCCCCCGACAACTGCCGCCTCCTCGCCGATGTTGAGGTGGCAGTAACCGCCGATCTTAGCCTTTGTGTACTGCTCCTGCGCACGTTCCTCGAAGCGGCGGATCAGCTGCATCAGGCGGTGAATCCCGAGCAGGAAGTCGCGATTCTCCTTCGTCAGCTCGAGCTTCTTGGCGGTGACCGCCGCGGCGGCGGGAGGTGCGGTGGGTTTGGCTGGTGCGACCATCTGTCGCTCACGATTGTGCAACGGAAGCGTGGCTTGGGAGGTGTCTCTCCCCACACCGGCGGCGCCTGACGGCGCGGCCGGAGCTCCCCGCGTGGCGGGGAGCCTGTTGGCGATGTGAATCGCGCGGCCCTGCGCCGCGAGCGCGGCTTCCATTAGGGACTCGGGCAGCGTGGGGTGAGCGTGGATGGTGAGGTCGAGTTGCTCGAGTGTCAGCCCGTTCTGGATGGCGAGGGTCGCCTCGGCGATGAGGTCGGTCGCGCGCGGTCCGATGATGTGGACCCCTAGCAGCCGGCTGCTTTGGGCATCGGCGATGACCTTGACGAAGCCTTCGCTCTGCCCAAGGGTGAGCGCGCGGCCTGAGGCCGCGAACGGGAAGCGACCGATCTTTATATCGAGCCCGCGCTCTTTCGCGTCCTTCTCGCCCAGGCCGACATGCGCGATCTCGGGGTCCGTGTACACGCAGTTCGGCGCCGCGTGGTAGTCGGGGGTGCGCTCGTGCCCGGCGATGTTCTCGACCGCGCAGATACCTTCATATGAGGCGACGTGGGCGAGCATGATGCCCCCGATCACGTCACCGATCGCCCATACACCCGGCGCGGTCGTGCGCAGGTGATCGTCCACGACCACGCGGCCCCGCTCGAGCTTCACGCCGGCTGCTTCGGCGCCAAGGCCCTCTGTGTACGGCGAGCGGCCGACCGCGAGCAGGACCTGGTCGGCGTCTGAGGCGCCGCCCTCGCCTCCGGTTGAGAATCGCACCTGCAGGCCGCCCCCGGCCTTCGCGACCTCGGCGACCTTGCTGTCGGTGTGGATCTCCCCGCCCAGCCCGGCCAGATGCTTCGCATACACGGTGACCAGGTCCGCGTCCACCATCGGGAGGACCTGGGGCAGCATCTCCAGCACCGTCACCTTGCTGCCCAGCGCCGCGAACATGGCGGCAAACTCCATGCCGACCACGCCTCCACCGATCACCGCGAGCCGCCGCGGAATCTCCTTCAGCTCGAGGATCGCATCCGAGTCGATCGTGAGCTCAGCGCCCTTCAGCGGAATGCGCGAAACGGCCGAGCCGGTCGCGATCACGATGTCCTTGGCCTGCAAGCGATCGCCGGCGACTTCGATCGCACCGTTTCCGGCCAGCCGGGCCGCACCGCTGACCATGGTCACGCCGCCTGCCTTGAGCAGGCCCTCCACGCCCTTGACGAGCTGGTTGACGACCGCCGTCTTTCGCTTCTGGGCAGCCGCCCAGTCGAAGCCGATGTTGTCGGCGACGAGTCCAAACGGCGCGCCACCCTTCGCCAACGTGTAGAGCTCGGACGACTGCAGCAGGGCTTTGGTCGGGATGCAGCCACGAACCAGGCAGGTGCCGCCCAACCGATCCTTTTCGATGATCGCGGTCTTCGCGCCAAGCTGCGCCGCCCGGATGGCGGCCACATATCCACCCGGCCCGCCGCCCACGATCACAACGTCATACGACCCCGCCATATAGCTCCTATCTATACCTGCTATCAGAATTGATTATGCCCGGCGGGTCGCCTACGGCGTCGGTCTAAGGCCGTTGGGGACGTACCGGTTGGTGATCGGCATCCGCCGGTCGCGGCCGAATGCGCGCGGGGTGATCTTCACACCCGGCGGTGACTGGCGGCGCTTGTACTCGCTGCGGTCCACCAGCTGGATCACCCGCGCAACCGTCGCGGTGCGGTGCCCAGCGGCGACGAGCTCCTCGGGCGTGAGGTCCTCCTCGACGTAGCCACGCAGGATCGGGTCGAGCTCTTCATATGGTGGCAGGCTGTCCTCGTCTTTCTGTCCGGGTTTCAGCTCGGCCGAAGGCGGCTTCGCGAGGACGCGCTCCGGGATGGCCGGACCAAGCGAGTTGCGGTAGCGGCTGAGCTCATAAACGGTCGTCTTGAAGATGTCCTTCAGGACCGCGAAACCGCCCGCCATGTCGCCATACAGAGTGCCGTAGCCGGTGGCGATCTCGGATTTGTTGCCGGTCGTGAGCACGATGTAGCCGAACTTGTTAGACAGCGCGTGCAGGATGGTCATGCGGATCCGCGGCTGCAGGTTCTCCTCCGCAACGCCAGGCTTGGTGCCTTCGAAAGCCCCGGCGAGGATCTGCTCGAATGCGCGGTGCGCCGGTTCGATCGGGAAATCGAGGAGCTGGACGCCGAGCGCCTCGGCCACCAGCCCGGCATCCTCGAGGCTTTCGGGCGATGTGTACCGGGACGGCATCCGCACGCCGATGACGCTCTCAGGTCCAAGCGCATCCGCTGCGACCGCCGCTGTCAGAGCCGAGTCGACTCCGCCCGACAGGCCGACGATGACTTTCCGGATCTGCTGCTTGCGGACGTAATCGCCGGTCCCGAGCACGACGGCCGCGTAGATCTCGGCTGCGCCTTCGAGGGGGATCTCGTTGCGGGGTGCGACTTTCGGCTTGGGTCGATCGGCGGCCGGCGCGGGGAGCGGCACCTCGCTCACCACCAGCTCCAACCGCGCAGCACCCTCGGCCTCGTAATGGATCTTCTCGTGGGGGCGGTGATACGCGGTGGCGTTGAGGTCGACGTCGTAAACGAGCATGTCCTCGCGGAAAGACGCCGCGTGCGCGAGCTGCTCGCCGTGGGGACCGAAGATCACGCTGTTGCCGTCGAAGACCAGCTCATCCTGGCCGCCGACGAGGTTCACGTACGCGACGTACGCGCCATAGTCGGCTGCGCGCTCGGCCACCATCTCCTCGCGCGGTGCGCGCTTGCCCGCGTGGTACGGCGACCCGTTGATGTTGATCAGCAGCTCGGCGCCATGGTGGGCCTGCCATGCCATGGGGCCGGCCGGATACCAGCAGTCCTCGCAGATCGAAATCCCCACGCGGATGCCGGAGACCTCGAAAATCGGACAGCGGTGGCCCGCGGCGAAGTAGCGCTGCTCGTCGAACACGCCGTAGTTGGGCAGGAACACCTTGTGGTAGACGGCTTTGACCTGTCCGTCGTTCATGAACGCGGCGGCGTTGAAAAGGTCTCCGTCCTCGTCCACGAAACCGACGACGGCAGAGATGCCTTTGGTCGCGCGGGCCACGACCTGAAGCTGCTTGAGGTTGTCGCGCACGAACCCGGGCTTGAGCACCAGGTCCTCGGGCGGGTAGCCGGTGAGCGCCAGCTCGGGAAAGGCGACGATGTCGACGCCCTGGTCGCGGGCGCGTCCGATCCAGTCGGTGATGAGGCGCGTGTTGCCTTCCAGGTCGCCGACGATGGTGTTGACCTGCGCCAGCCCGATTCGGATCAGCCGCTCCACGAGATCATGCTAGCTACGATTTGAGCTGCCCATGAGCTACTTCGAACGCCTGCGCGCGCTCGCGAAAGACCGGCGCACGCTGCTGTGCGTCGGCCTCGACCCGGACCCCGAGCGCATCACCGGCGGTGCTGCCGGCGCCCTGCGGCACTGCCGCGAGGTCGTGCGCCAGACCGAAGAGCATGTGTGCTGCTACAAGCCCAACAGCGCCTTCTGGGAGCAATTTGGCCCCGACGGCTGGCAGGCGCTGCTCGAGCTTCGCGACGAGGCGCCGCGCACGCCGTTCCTCTTCGACGGCAAGCGGGGCGACGTGGGCAACACGATGCGCGCCTACGCGCTCACGGTGTTCGGCACGCTTGCGATGGACGCAGCGACAGTCAACCCGTATCAAGGCGCCGACTCGATCCAGGAGTTCACGCGGTACGAGGATCGCGGGGTCTACGTCGTGTGCCGCTCGTCGAATCCCGGCGCCGCGGATCTGCAGCACCTCGACGCTAAGGGAAGGCCGTTGTACCTGCACGTGGCGGAGCTCGCCGAACGCCTCAATGCACACGGCAACGTCGCGCTCGTGGTCGGGGCGACGGCGCCGGCCGAGATCGCCGAGGTGCGCCGGGCGTCGGACCTGCCGTTCCTCATCCCCGGCATCGGCGCCCAGCAGGGCGACCTCGAAGGCTCGGTGCGTGCGGCGTGGAATGGCGATCCGGCGTCGTGCCTGATGTCCGCCAGCCGCAGCGTTCTTTTCGCGGACAAGCCGTCGCGCGAGGCGGCGAAGCTGAAGGACGACATCAACGCCGTCGTGGGCGCGCTGCGGTGAGCGGTGAGCGATACACGGCGCGCCTCGTGCTCAAGGGTCACATCATCGACTCGATGATGCTGCCCCAGATCATGGACCTGGTCATGGACATCGGAGGCAACTTCACGATCGAAGAGCTCAAGGTCGGCCAGCATAAGACCGACACCTCGCTCTGCCGCATGGAGGTGGTCGCCTCTTCGCCCGAGCAGCTGGACCGCATCGTCCGTCAGGCTCGAGCTCTCGGCGCGACCGTTGAGGCGGAGCAGCCGGCGCAGCTGGAGAAGGTGACGATAGAGGGCGTTTTTCCGGAAGGCTTCTACTCGACCAGCAACCTGCCGACCGAGGTCCTGCTCGACGGCCGTTGGGTGACGGTCGAAGACATCGAGATGGACTGCGCGATCGCGGTCGACACCAAGGCCGGCCGTGCACGGTGCATCGTGTTCCAGGGCGCGAAGCCCGGGATGGATGTGGTCGTCGGCCACCAGGGTGTCCGGGTCACGCCGCTGGAGCGGTCGCGGCAGACGGAGATCTTCACCTTCATGGCGAGCGAGGTCTCGGCCGAGAAACCGAAGAAGGTCCTGATCGGCGCGATCGCGGAAGAGATGAAACAGATCCGCAAGGCCGGAGGCCGCATCGTGGTGGTCGCCGGTCCCGCGGTCGTTCACACCGGGGCGGGACGCTATCTGTCGCGGCTCATCGAGCTGGGCTACGTGCAAGTCCTGTTCGCCGGCAACGCGCTGGCCGTGCACGACGTGGAGTCGGCGCTGTTCGGGACTGCGCTCGGCGTCAACGTGGAGAGCGGGCTCGCCATCGAGCACGGACACGAGCACCACATGCGCGCGATCAATCGTGTTCGGGCCGCGGGCGGCCTGCGGCAGATGGTCGAGAGTGGGCAGCTGACCTCGGGGGTCATGAAGTCGGCCATCGACCACGGGGTCGAGATCGTCCTCGCTGGATCGGTGCGCGACGACGGGCCGTTGCCCGACGTGATCACCGACATGGTGGAGGCCCAGGAGCGCATGCGGGCGTCGCTGCACGGAGTGCGCATGGCGATCATGCTCTCGACGATGCTGCACTCGATTGCGACGGGCAACATGCTCCCCGCCGGTGTGCGCACGGTTTGTGTCGACATCAACCCCGCGGTCGTGACCAAGCTCGCCGATCGGGGCAGCTGGCAGTCGATCGGCCTGGTGACCGACGTCGAGTCCTTCTTGCGCGAACTGGCCCTGGTCATAGAAACTGGGGCCCATGGCTAAAGGACGAAACAAGCAGGGTCGCGAGGTCAAGAAAAAAAAGAAGGCGAAGGGGCCTGGCACGCAGCCGTTGGCTGACGTCCAGTTCCGGCACCACTCGGTCGTGACGACCCCGACCGAGCCGCAGCCCAAGGCCCCCGAATAGACCGCCTGGACCGCCGCGCGATCTTCGCGGCAATCGGGTTCCTCGGCGGTTTCCTGGGCGGTCTTCTTGGCGTGGGCGGCGGCTTCGTGATGATCCCGCTGCAGGTGCTGTGGGCCGGAGTGGGCCAGAAGAACGCCAACGCCAACTCCCTGGTGGCCATCATCCCGATCGCCATCGTGGCGCTCCCCGTCTACTACTTCCTGGCGAGCCGGCCCCAGGTAGATCTTCATTTCGCGCTCTTCCTAATCATCGGCAGCGTTGTTGGCGCCTATGCCGGCGCCCGTCTGCTGGGGCGCATTCCCGAGCGCGAGGTGACCCTGGTGGTGGTCGCCGTGCTGCTGCTCGTTGGGCTCAAAGAGGTGATCTCGCCGTGAGCTGGGGCGACGGGCTCGCGGTCCTTGGTGGCTTCTTCGCCGGCCTCTTGAGCGGATTTGTCGGCATCGGCGGCGGCAGCGCGTTCGTGCCGATCATGACCGTGGGGTTTCGCTTCAACCAGGCGCTGGCCCAGGGGACCTCGCTGGCGGCGATCGTGCCCACCGCGTTGGTGGGCGGGATCACTCACATCCGCGAGGGCAACGTGCTGCTCGGGCCGGCGCTCTGGATGGGTGGGGGAGGGGCGGCCGGCGGCGTTCTCGGGGCTCTCCTGGCTTTGTACGTTCCCGGACCACTCCTGGCCAGGGTTTGGGGCGCGTTTCTCCTCCTGACCGCATTTCGACTCGGGCAGGGCGTCTGGAGGAAACGGGCTACAAACTCCGGCCAACCGAGCTAAGGCGGCTTTCCTATTGACATGTTGACGCGATGCGGCGTAGCGTCATACAGAACGGTACGTACCAGTACCAACGCGTTGTAAAGACAAACGAAGCCGGCCGCGCGTTGTTGCAATCAGGAGAGAGATGGTTTCTTTCGAGCTCAGCGACGAGCAGCGTGAGATCAGAGACTGGGTGCACAGCTTCGCCGAGAAGGAGATCCGGCCGGTCGCCGCGCAGTACGACGAATCGGAGGAGTTTCCCTGGCCGGTGGTCAAGAAGGCCGCCGAGGTGGGGCTCTATGGCGTCGACTTCCTGCAGCAGACATACGCCGACAGCACCGGCATCATGCCGGCCCTGGTCGCCGAGGAGCTGACCTGGGGCTGCGCCGGCATCGCGCTGGCCATCCAGGGCACCGGCCTCCCGATCGCCGCCATCTTCTCGCAGGGCACCCCGGAGCAGATCGCGACCTGGATCCCGGCCTGCTTCGGCACGGTCGAGAAGCCGGCGCTGGGCGCTTTCGCCGTTACCGAGCCTGAGGCGGGCTCCGACGTCTCGTCGATGAAGACGCGGGCCGTGCACAAGAACGGCAGCTGGGTCCTCAACGGCCAGAAGATCTTCATCACCAACGGTGGGATCGCCGACGTTCACGTGGTGGTTGCCGCCGTGGAACCCGAGCTGGGCACGCGCGGGCAGGCGAGCTTTGTCGTGCCCCCCGGCACCAAGGGTCTCCGCCAGGGCAAGAAGGAAAGGAAGATGGGCATCCGCGCCTCGCACACCGCCGAGGTGCTGCTCGAGGACTGCACGATCCCGCTCGAGAACGTGCTCGGCGGAGTCGAGAAGCTGGAGGCCAAGCTGGCGCGGGCGCGCGAGGGCACCCATTCGCGCTCGTCGGTCGCGCTGAAGACGTTCGAGCTGTCACGACCGATCGTCGGTGCCCAGGCGCTGGGCATCGCACGGGCCGCGTTCGAGTTCGCGCTCCATTACGCGAAGGAGCGCAAGCAGTTCGGCAGGACGCTGATCGAGAACGAGGCGATCGCGTTCATGCTCGCCGACATGGCGACGGAGATCGAGGCCACCCGCGCCCTCATCTGGCGGGCGCTGTGGGAAGGCCGCAGCGGCGGTGAGTTCAAGAAGGCCGAAGGCTCGATGGTCCGCGACTTCCCGGTCGAGAAGTGGCACCGCGACGCCAAGATCTACACCCTGTTCGAGGGCACGAGCGAGATCCAGCGGCTCGTCATCTCGCGAGCGCTCGCCCGCGATTAGCGTGGCGATCGCTGCACCTGGCCCCGCCGACCCACGCGAAGCCCGGCGCCTACAGCGCCGTGCGCGCCTGACGCAGGCGGCGCTGGCGATGTTCGCCGCGCGCGGCTACCACGAGACCTCGGTCGACGACATCGTCGCCCGGGCGCGAATGTCGAAGTCGGCCTTCTACGAGCAGTTCGACTCCAAGGAGCATTGCTTTCGCGAGGTCCTCGCCCATGAGGGCGGCGACCTGATCCATGCGGTCATCGCCGCCGCGGGCGGCGGTCACGACCATCGGGATCGCATGCGCCGCGGGATTCGCGCGTTCGTCGTCGACTGCTACCGGCGATCGGCGGTCGCGCGGCTGATGATGGTCGAGTCCGTGGGCCTGAGCCCGAGCGTGGAGGAGGTCCGGCATCAGCTGCAGGAGCGCTTTGCGCACATGGTCGCGGAGGAGG
>MNES01000058.1 GCA_001917815.1 Chloroflexi bacterium 13_1_40CM_65_17
GCGGTCCTGGCATCTGGTTTCGGTCGCCTGCTGGCGCTGCGTCTCGCGGGCGCTTTGCTGGCGTGGGCGCTGTTGGCGTTAGAGTCGCCCTGGCCGGTCCTCGGTGTCGGCGCCGCGGTTGCCCTGATCGATGGGGCCGGCGCGCATGCAATTCCAGGCTTACCCGACGCCGGCCAGCTGCTCATTGCTGTCCATGTCGCGGCGATTGGACTCTGGGTCGGTGGCGTAGCCGCGTATCTCGCCGCTCCCGATAAGCGCTTTGGGCGATATGCAGCGATTTTGTTGGGGGTCGCCGTAGCGAGCGGGATTCTCCTCGCATTGGCGCACATCGGTGCGCTGAATGCGTTGATGACCACAGCCTATGGGCAGGCGCTGATGGTCAAGATCGTCGTCATTGGGGCCGCGGTGGCGGTGGTCGTACTTCGCCGGCGTCGCATCGAATTCGGATTGTTGCTGGCAGTATTTGCGGCGGCCGCAGTGCTCGCTGCCTTACCCCCGCCGCGTTAGACCGTGTGATGGCTACGCAAACGAGGAGTACATTGGGGCGCCCGGCTGGCCGACGAAACAGAGGAGGTTGCAAATGAACCCGGAGGACTTTCCCGCGCCGAAGGAAGGCTTCGTCATTACGTACTTTCTCGTGGTCTCCGATCAGGAGCGCTCCCGCGAGTTCTATCGGTCGCTGTTCGACGGGCAGGTTCTCCTCGAGCGCGACCCGGTCATCATGAAGGTTGCCAACACCTGGCTGATCCTCAATGTGGGTGGCGGTCCTACGGACGACAAGCCCACCGTTACTCTCGCTACACCGCAGGATCGCAACCGTACAAGCGCATTCCTAAACATTCGCGTCGCTGACATCAACAAGACATACGAAGAGTGGACGGCGAAGGGCGCAGAGTTCCTCACTGAGCCAAAGGACCATGGACGCGAGATCCGCGCGTATGTCCGGGACCCGGACGGCCACTTGATCGAGGTCGGCCAAGCCACTGGCATACTCACCTGATCCCCGGTCGCGCCCGGAGATGTCCTCGATATTCGGAAGAGCCAGTGGAGCGGGCGATGGGAATCGAACCCACGTAACCAGCTTGGAAGGCTGGCGCACTACCATTGTGCTACGCCCGCTTTGGCGCTTCGCCTGGTGGCCCGTAGGGGCTTCGAACCCCTGATCTCCGGCTTGAAAGGCCGGCGTCCTAGTCCACTAGACGAACGGGCCAGGCGCCACCGATTGTGCCGGAAACACCGACGGCGGTACCGGCGGACCACCCCGCAAGTTGTTGGTGGGCGGCGAGGGTTTCGAACCCCCGACCTCCAGCATGTCAAGCTGGCGCTCTCCCAGCTGAGCTAGCCGCCCGCGGCGGAATGCGCACGGAGTGGACGCTTATTCTAGGCTCCGTGACCCAATACATCGGCCGGGCCGTGCCTCGCTTCGAGGACGAGCGGCTCATCACAGGCAAGGGTCGCTACGCCGGTGACATCAAGCTCGACGGGATCCTTTACCTTGCGCTCAGCCGCTCGCCGGTGCCGCACGCACGAATCGCGCGAATCGACACCGAGGCAGCGCGTGCGATGCCAGGCGTCGTCGCGGTTTGGACCGCGGCCGACCTGCCCGAGGTGACGCCTGGGCTGAGTGATTTCGTGCCGGCGGGCATCGAGCAGCGAGGCCGGCCGATACTCAATCGCGACGAGGTCAACTACGTGGGCGAGGCCTATGCTGCGGTGGTCGCTGAGACGGAGTATCAAGCGCGAGACGCAGCCGATGCGATAACCGCGAATCTTGATGTGCTGCCCGGCGTTGGTGACGTGACGACCGCCATCGCCGATAACGCGCCCACGGTTCATGAGGGGATGACGAGCAACGTTGCTCTCTCCGCCTCATACGCATACGGGGACATCCCGAGCGCATTCGCCGCCGATTCGGTGACTGCACGCATCCGCCTCACCACTGCGCGCGTCAGTGGCGCGGCCATCGAGCCGCGTGCTGTTACGGCAGAGCCAGGTGACGGTGGCATCAAGCTGTGGACGGGTACGCAGGCCGTCTTCACGGTCCGCAACGCGGTCGCTTCGATCCTCGACCTCGCGCAGGACCAGGTACGCGTAATTGCTGAAGACGTCGGTGGCGGCTTTGGCGCCAAGGGCAATGTTTTCGCAGAAGAGGTGCTGACGGCCCTGGCCGCATGGCGGTTGAAGCGGCCGGTGCGCTGGGTCGCCTCGCGAAGCGAGGACAGCGCGACCACCGCCCAGGGTCATGGGTCTGTCCTCGAGCTGGAGGTATCCGCGGCGCCCGACGGCAAATTGCGAGGACTGCGCGGCCGCCTCCTGCACGACATCGGCGCCTACTCGGGCTCGGGTGCCGGGCAGCCCAACAACATCCTGCCCCACCTGATCTCCGCCTACGTCATACCGGCCATGGACATCGAGTCAGACCTCGTCTATACCAACGCGGTTCCCACCGGCTTCATCCGCGGTGGCGGACGTCCGCTGGGAAACTTCGGGATCGAGCGCGTGATGGATCGCCTCGCGCGTGCGCTCGGGCTCGATCCCGCGACCCTGCGGCGGCGCAACCTCATCCAGCCGGATCAGATCCCTTACACGACCGGATTTCCGATGGGCCGCAGTGGATACGTCTACGACAGCGGCGATTACCCTCGCCTCCTCGAGCTCGCGCTCGAGAAATTGGGCCCCGAGAGCGCCGGATCACGTGACCGCGACGGAATGCTGGTGGGCACCGGCATCGCCTGCTGCGTCGAGTCGACAAGCTGGGGTCGCGACGAGCCGGCGAAGCTGCGCGTGGAGAAAGACGGCATCGCGCGGCTCTTCGTCGGGTCCTCGCCAACCGGCCAGGGCCATCAGACGATGGCGGCGCAGGTGGCGGCTGACCGGCTGGGCTGGCCGCTGGAGAAGATCGAGGTCACCGCCGGCGACACCGAGCACGTCCCTTTGGCTCTCCTCACCGCGGGCAGCCGCAGCGCAGTCCAGGTGGGCAACGCGACATCGAAGGCGGCGCTCGCCATGCGCAAGCAGGTGCTGGAGCGCGCAGGTGAGGTGCTCGAGGCAGCCGCCGATGACCTGATGCTGGAGGATGGCGTGATCACGGTGCGCGGCGCTCCCGCGCGTCGCATTCCGGCCACCGAGGTGATCCCCGAAGCTGGCCTCGAAGTCCTCGAGAAGTTCGATCCCGCACGGCCGCTCACAATGGCCAGCGGCTGCCACGTCGCGCGCGTGGCGATAGATCCAGAGACAGGCCACGTCGACGTCTTGCGATATGTCATCGCCCATGACGTGGGCAAGGCGATCAACCCAGCGATGCTCCACGGCCAGATCTACGGTGGCTATGCGCATGGGCTCGGCTATGCGCTGCACGAATCAGCGGTCTATGAAGCCGACGGATCCTTTCGCAGCGCGAGCTTCCTCGATTATTCGATCGTGACCAGCGGCGAGGTGTCGACCCCGGAGCTCGTCCATTTCGAAACTCCCACCGACTCCAACCCTGAGGGATTCAAGGGCGGCGGCGAGGGCGGCACGATCCCGGTGCCCGCGGCGATCGCCAACGCGGTCGAGGATGCGCTGACACACCGGCGGCCCGACGTGGTGATCGATCGCATCCCGATCACCCCCGACTACATTGTCGAACTGCTCCGCTAAGGAGTGAGTCCACCAGTCGATTGGCGGCGCAACCTCGTTGCGCTCTGGTTCGCGGAGTTCACAGCCATCTTCGGCTTCAGCTTCGCCTTTCCGTTCCTGTCGATCTTCATCTCGCAGGACCTCGGCGTCCACAACGCCCGCGACCTCGACCTGTGGACCGCCGCCGCGGGCAGCGTGTCCGGCCTGGCGATGGCGGTCGCCAGCCCGATCTGGGGCGTCCTCGGCGATCGTTTCGGGCGCAAGCCGATGCTCATCCGCTCGATGGTCGGGGGCGCGATCACCGTGGGCGTGATCTTCTTCGTCCAGACTCCGCTGCAGCTCGTCATCCTTCGCTTCCTCCAGGGAGCGACGAGCGGCACCGTCGCCGCCGCCACTGCGCTGGTCGCCGCCGAAACACCGCGCAACAGGGTTGGCTGGGCGCTTGGGGTCGTGACGTCGGCCGTTGCGCTGGGCAGCGCCGTCGGGCCTGTGGTCGGAGGCCTCGCCGCGTCGGCTTTCGGACTGCGGCTGGTGTTTCTGGGCGGCGGGGTCCTGCTGATGATCGCGATGCTCCCGGTCCTCATCGTGGTGCGCGAGAGCCCCCTTCGGCCCAGGGACCGCTCACGGCCGGGAGTCCTCGCGTTGATCAAGCAGAGGCCTGGCGCGGTGCGGGCCCTGGCGATGCTGATCGGCGCGCAGGGCCTGGTCACAGTGGTGAACACGGCGACCCAGCAGCTGGTCGTGCTCAAGCTCATCGAGCTGGTCGGCAGGGCCGCATCCACCGCGACGGGCCTTGCGTTCGGTGCCGCAGGCCTCTCGAGCAGCGCTTCCGCGATCGGCTACACCACCATCACGCGTCGCGTCGGTTACGTGCGCACGATCACGCTGGCCGCCATCCTCCTCGCCGCCACGGTCGCCGCGCTGGTGGTGGCGCCGAGCGCGGCGGTGATCGTGATCGCGGTCGGGGTCGCGGGGCTCCTGTACGGCGCCATCGTGCCCGCGACGGCGAGCATGATCGGACTCGAAACGCCGGTCGAGGCCCAGAGCACGGTCTTCGGCTTCAACGCGAGCGCGGTGGCGTTTGGATTCTTTCTCGGTCCGCTCGTCGGCGGCGGGATTGCGGCCACGAGTGGCGTCCCGAATGCCCTGGCCGTGACCGCTGGACTGGCGCTGGTGCTGGCGCTCCTACTGGCCTTGGGGACACGCGAACCACCCACGCGCTGAACCAAGTTCAGCTCTGTGGATCGTCTAAGGTCGAATAGTGGTTCGGGTCCTCGCGGTTTCGAGCGTGATGATCGTGGTTTGCGCATGCGCCGAGCTGGCGCCGGCGCCCTCGACACCTTCGGCTACCTCCGGCTGCGACAATGGGATCGTCACCTGTATGGAACAACGAACGACGCCCCCGCCGACCATCATCGACTCGGCGAAGAAATACACGGCGATCGTCCATACATCTCGAGGCGACTTCACGATTTCTTTTGTTGATCCCGACGTCGCTCCGCAGACGGTCAACAACTTCGTTTATCTCTCTCAGAATCACTTCTACGACGGCCTCACCTTTCACCGGGTCGTGCCCGGCTTCGTCGTCCAGGGCGGCGACCCGCTGGGCAACGGGACTGGTGGCCCCGCCTACAAGCTTCCCAACGAGACCAACTCGTCCAAGTGGCCCCGCGGCACGGTGGGCATGGCCTCGAGCTCGGCCGGCGTGAGCGGCTCGCAGTTCTTCATCACGACGGGCGACGCGCCGTTTCTCGCTACGAGCGGCGTGTACAACCATTTCGGCCAGGTGACCGCGGGGATGGATGTCATCGATTCGATCCAGGTCGGCGACCGGATGACCTCGATCGACATCAAATCCACGTGAGCAAAGCGCCACTTGCGGCGCTGACGCTCGCCGGCGTTTTCGCGCTGGCCGCGTGCGGCTACGCGGACCCGTATGCGGCCTCGGGGCCGGTGGCGAACGAAAGCCCAGGCACGCACGTGAGCCCCTCACCGGGGACGGACGACTTCAACGCCGGCAGCGGCCTGCCGGTGGTGACATATCCAGACGGCCTGCAAATGATCGACCTCAAGGTGGGCACGGGAGACACTGCGAGGCTGGGCATGATCGCGACCGTGCAGTACACGGGCTGGCTGACCGATGGAACTCGGTTCGACACCAGCCGGCAGAGCGGCCGCGACGCGATCCACATCCTCATCAGCGAGGACCAGGGACTCTGCGCTAACGCGCCCGCCGATGGCAGCTACGCCTGTGTAATCCCCGGTTGGACCGAAGGCATTCAGGGCATGAAGGTCGGGGGCAAGCGCAAGCTCATCATCCCTGGGCCACTCGCTTACGGCTCGGCCGGAAAGCAGGACCCGCAGTCGGGCGCATACATCATCCCACCCAACGCCACGCTCATTTTCCAGGTCGAGCTCATCAGCATCAAGGCTGGACCGACCCCAGCGCCGTCACCGACGCCCACACCCTCGCCCAGCCCATCGCCGAGCCCGAGCCCTACTAAGTCGCCATAGCATCGTCGCATTGGCGGCCGGGTTTACCCCGGCCGCGGCCAGCGCCGCATAACCACACCATGCGTTGCCTGGAGGAGCAACTAAACAATCTCAACCTCATCGGAAGGTGAGCAGCCGCGCGCGAAGCGCCCGGCGATGAGAGGAAACCGCTCGGGTTTCCTCTCATAAGTTAAGTCGCCGTAAGCGTCCCCTTCATGCCAAGGGCCTCGTGCCCTTGCTGGTCGCAGAAGATCGTGTAGGTGCCTGCGGCGAGGCTGTCCACCGTGAAGACGATGCTGTCGCCCGCCGAGACGAGCTCGCTTGCCTTGACTCGATTGCCGGAACCGTCACGAATCACGAGGTCATGCGATACGGTGCCCCCGTTGACCAGGTAGAAAACGACCTTTCCCGAGGGCGTCGAGATAGTCGATGGGTCGAACTTGTAGTCGGACATGGAGACCTTGATGGATCCGGCCGGCTGCGCCACCCCCCCACCGCCGCACGCGGCCAGCAGCGCGAACGCAAACGCCGCCATCAGAGCCACCGCAAGGGTCCTCATCTGAACGCAGTGACCCCGAGGTAGAGGATGCCGAAGAGGAAGATCCACACCACGTCGACGAAGTGCCAGTAAAGCGTCACCGCAGCGACTCCGACGTGATGCTGTGACGAGAACTGGCCGCGTGATGCTCGATAAAGGATGATCAGGATCAGGATCAATCCCCCGAGCACGTGCAGCCCGTGGAAGCCGGTCATGGTGAAGAAGGCGCTGGCGAAGGTGTTCGCCGTGAGGGTCAAGCCGCGGCCGAAGGCCTGGATGAACTCGTAGAGCTGGCCGGCCTCGAATCCGAAGCCCAGGACGATGGTCGTGATCCAGAGGATGAAGAATCGCCGCCGGTTGTCGTGGGCGATGGCGTCTGATGCGAAATGGCAGGTGACACCGCTGGAGAGCAGGACGATCGTGTTGACGAAGGGGATCGGCCACCAGTTGACGTAGAACTCCGGGGTGCTCGACGGGGGCGGAGGCGGCCACACCAGGTGCGAGCCGTATAGATAGAAGTAGCTTGCGAACAGGCTCCCGAAGAACATCACCTCGGAAGCCAGGAATATGTACATCCCCATCATCCCGGGCTTGATCGCTGGGTACTGAGGTCCGGCCGCGTGGCGCTGCAAGGTCGCTACGGCCATCAGTGATGCGCCTCGCCGCTCGTCGTCGACTCGGCCGGGTACATCTTCACGTCCTCGACCAGCACCCAGCCGATCACGCCAATGAGGAAGATCAGCCCGCCGATGATCGCGAGAGTGATGCGGACCTCAGGTGAGAAAGGGATCGCGGCCAGGCCGAGAAAGAGGGCGCCTGCGCAGATGACGAACGGCCACCTGCTGGGCGGCGGCATGTGGATCCCCAGCTCTCGGGCCTTGGCGTCGAAGTCGACCACGAGCTCGACATGCTGCGGAATCTCCATGTCGTAACGCGAGGCCGCGGCGCGCGCCGGGTCGGCCGCACGCCACGCCTGGAATGCCGCCGATGCGGCATAGCTCGACGGCCACAGCTTGTAGCCGCAGTTGCGGCACAGGTCGAGAAACCTCGGCGTCAGAAGCCCGCAGCGCGGGCAGGCGACGGCGAGGGAAGGGTTGGAGATGTCCACATATCGAGGCTGCCTGGATGCCGCCACGTTCGATTTCGGATTCTATCAGTGGGAGGGTTGCCGCCCGGGGAGCCCGATCTCACGGCGCCGATATACTGGGCGCCGTGACTGCGCGGTCGCTGTTGCGGTTGTGGCCACTGGCCATGCTGCCCGCGGCCTTCGCGCTCGGCTCGTGCGAGGCGCCGGGTGGCGTGTCGCCCATCTTTCCCGCCCCGGTGTCACCGAACGGCCAGGGCATCTACAACACCTACATCGGGATCTCGATCCCCGCGATCATCATCTTCATCGGGGTCGAGCTGGCCCTGCTCTGGGTCGTCATCAGGTACCGCCGGTCGAAGCAGCCCGCCGGCTACATCCCGCCGCAGATCCACGGCAACACCAGGCTCGAATGGGCCTGGACCGCCGCCCCGCTGATCGTGGTGCTGGCCATCGCCGGCTACAGCTTCGCGGAGCTGCAGAAGGACTTTCAACCGGTCACCACCTACGACTTCGAGATCGCCGTCTCGGGGCACCAGTTCGGCTGGAGCTACACGTATCCGGAGGGCTTCACCGTCCACCAGGAGGGGACCCTCGCCGGGGACGTGACACCGTTCGTGGTGCCCGTGAACAAGCTCATTCGCCTGCGCCTGCAGGGCACCGACGTCATCCACTCGTGGTGGGTGCCGGCCATCTCAGGCAAGACCGACGCCGTCCCCGGTTACGACAACTTCACATGGCTGAAGATCGACACGGTCGGCACGTGGCGCGGCGAATGCGCCGAGCTCTGCGGCGCCGGGCACAGCACCATGCAGATCATCGTGCAGTCGATGAGCCAGTACGACTACGAACGATGGGTCCGGCAGCAGCTGGCGACGCAGAACGCCTCGCCCAAGCCAAGTTAGGATGGATACGTAGTGGCGACCACAGTTCAGGTTCTGCCCAAGCCGAAGGCGTACGACGACACCTTCTGGAAGCCCATCACGCTGTGGCTGACGACCACCGATCACAAGCTGATCGGGATCATGTACATGGTCACCGGGCTGCTCAGCTTCATCATCGGCGGCATCTTCGCCCTGATCATCCGGCTGCAGCTGGCGCAGCCCAACCTGTCGGTGGTCGATCACGAGACCTACAACCAGCTCATCTCAGCCCACGGGGTGACGATGATCTTCTTCTTCGTCACGATCTTCCTGACCGGGATCGCCAACTACATGGTCCCGATCATGATCGGCGCTCGCGATATGGCGTTCCCGCGAGTGAACCTGCTCGGGTTCTGGCTCATCCCGGTGTCAATCCTTCTCTATTACGGCGGCTTCTTCACGGGCGGGGCGCTGAACGCCGGCTGGACTGGCTACGCCCCGCTGACCGAGAAGGCCTACCAGGGGCACAGCCTCGGGGTCGACTTCTGGGCCCTGAGCATCATCGTGTGGGCGATCTCCGGGATCATGGCCTCGACCAACTTCCTGACCACGATCGTGGCGCTACGCGCACCTGGCATGAAGCTGACCCGGCTGCCACTTTTCGTGTGGGCGCAGATCTCCACCTCGATCCTGCTGCTGATCGTGGGCGCGCCGCTTGCCGCGGCGATGATCCTGGTCGAGTTCGACCGCCAGCTCGGGACGCAGTTCTTCACGACGCAGGGCCGGCCGGTGCTGTACCAGCACCTGTTCTGGTTCTTCGGCCACCCCGAGGTCTACATCATGATCCTGCCCGGATTCGGCATGATCTCGGAGATCATCCCGGTCTTCGCGCGCAAGCCGATCTTCGGCTACATCTCGATGGTCGCGGCGCTGTTCGGGATCGTGTTCCTATCCATGACGGTGTGGGCTCATCACATGTTCACCGTCGGCATGAACACCTGGGTCGAGGGCTTCTTCATGCTCATGACGATGCTGATCGCCGTCCCGACCGGGATCAAGTTCTTCAACTGGATCGCGACCGCCTGGTGGGGATCGATCGAGTTCACGGTGCCCATGAAGTTCGTCTTCGGCTTCCTGGCCACGTTCCTCATCGGCGGCATCACCGGGATCTACCTGGCCTCGGTGCCGGTCGACACGCAGCTGCACCAGTCGTATTACGTGGTGGCCCACCTCCACTACGTGCTGTTCGGCGGGTCTGTCTTCACGATCTTCGCCGGGCTGTACTACTGGTTCCCGAAGATCACCGGCCGAATGCTGAATCGCACGCTCGGAGAGTGGAACTTCTGGACGCTGTTCGTCGGCTTCAACGGGACGTTCCTGATCATGCACACGCTCGGTCTGGAAGGAATGCCGCGACGTATCGCAACCTACGCGAACCCGGCGTGGGCGGCGACCAACGCGATCATCACCGTGTCGTCGTTCCTGATCGCTTTCTCGGTGCTGCTCTTCTTCATCAACATAATCCGCAGCTGGTACGGCGGCGAGATCGCCGGCAATGATCCGTGGAAGGGCAACACGCTCGAGTGGGCGACCACGTCGCCTCCGCCGCCCTACAACTTCGCTAAGGTTCCGCCCGTGCGCAGCTTCATGCCGCTGCGCGACCTGAGAGAGGCAGGGGAGGATCCGTACGAACCTGCGCCGGTGCCGGCTCAGGTCTAGCGCGATGCTGCTCGCCGGTGAATGGGTCACCGCCTGGCTCGCGATGAGCATCACGTTCCTCGTTGGGCTCCTCGGTGTCACGGGGCTGGGCTGGTACGTGCTGCACGAGGACAGCATCAACCGCGCCTCCGAAGACACCGGAGAAGCCGAGTCCCAGGAAGGCGGGCACTAGCGAGCCCGGGTAGGCGGTAGCCCTGTGCCCGTTACGCTAGAGACCTGAACCCGAACCTGATCGACCTGGCGATCGTGGTCGCCACCGGGATCGGCCTGGTGAACGGCTACCGCCGAGGCTTCTGGCTCTCACTAGCCCAGTACGTCGGCCTCGTCGTCGGCGTTGTGCTCGGCGCCACGGCGGCGGGCCCGCTCCTCGACTACATCGGGATCCACAACCCGGTCGCGCGCCCGCTCGGTGCCGTGCTTGTCCTGGTCATCGGCGGCAGCCTCGGGTCGAGCCTGGGCTTTGCCGCCGGCGAGCCGATCCGCCGCAAGATCCTGCGCCAGGGCCTGCACACGACGCCTGATTCGATCGGGGGCGCATTGCTGTCGGCGATCGCGGTTCTCACCATGTGCTGGTTTCTGGGCCTGAGCTTTTCTCGCGGCCCCAGCCAGGAGGTCGCGCAGCTTATCCAGCGCTCGACAGTCCTGCGAACCCTCGACGCGTTCGCTCCACGCCCGCCCGCGTTTCTCGCGCGCGTCCAGGGCATCCTGTCAGGGGTCACGTTCCCGCCGGTGTTCGCGGGGCTCGAACCCACTCTGCCCGCCCCACTCCCAATCCCGGCGTCGGTCGACACACCTGGTGTGAAGCACGCGTCGCAGCTGGTGGTCAAGGTGACCGGCACCGGGTGCGGCGGATTGGTGACGGGTAGCGGATTTCCGATCGGCAGCGGCTATGTGGTGACCAACGCCCACGTCGTATCTGGAACGGGCACCCATCGAGTCGAAACGGCAGGCGGGATCGTCATGAGGTCCGAAGTCGTTTATTTCGACCCCGACCGCGACGTGGCGCTCCTCTATGTGCCGGATTACGCCAGCGCGGCTCTCGACCTGGCCCCGGCGGAGCGCGGTACGAAGGGGGCGGTGATCGGCTACCCGGGCGGCGGAGGGGAGTCGGTGCAGCCGGCGGTCGTCGACGGCGCCGTCGAGGCGGCGGGCCGCGATATCTACAACCAGAAACCCGTGACGCGCGAGATTTTCGTGATCCAGGCGCAGGTCAGGCCCGGGAACTCGGGAGGTCCGCTGGTCGACCTGCAGGGTCAGGTGCTGGGGATCGTGTTCGCGACCTCGGCAAGCGAGCCCGACCAGGCCTACGCGCTCACCGAAGGCGAGGTCACGTCAGCAGTTCAGAAGGCCCACAGCAGTCAATCGCCGATCGACACGAGCCATATGCAGTGCGCGGCTTGAATGCTCCCCGCCGTGCGGGGAGCTTCGGCCGCGCCGCGCAGCGGCGCCGCCGGTGAGGGGAGGAGCACTGACTTAGGCGGTTGATCCGCTCTCCGGCTTCCCCTCTTCGATGAGCAGCACCGGGATGCCGTCGACGATGGGATAGAGAACCTTGCACTGCGGGCAGCGAAGGTGATCCGGCTCCTTCAGCTCCAGCTTGGTGTGGCACTTGGGGCACGCGAGAATCTCGAGCAGTTCTTGAGAGATCACGCACCCATGGTAGTACCGTTCGGCCCGTGATCCTCCGGCGCCTCTACCTCTACCTCGTCAGCATTGCCGCGCTCGCGGTGCTGGCGTTTGGACTGTCGGCGCTCGGACAGACGCTCCTCGTGTTCGCCCTCAACTCACCGGACGCCCAGAGCAACCGGACGTCGCTGGCGGGTTATTCGGCCGCGGTGGTGGTGGCGGTGGCGGTCGGCATCTATCACTTCCGAGTTCTCAGATCCGACGCGGCCGCGCGGCCGGCCAGGATCGCACCGGCCCCGGTCTTGATACTTCCAGCCGAGCCGACCGGCTTAACGCCGGCGCTGGAAGGCGACACGGGCCGGCATTTCGAGCTGTCGGTCCTCGGCGCGACTGAGGACGACGTGCACCAGGCGCTGGCGAATCTTCCACCGCAGGCGAGCTATAAGCTCAGGGTCAAGTGATGGAGTTACACAAGGTACTGACCACGACCCGCGCCGTGCGGAAGCGACTCGACTTCGACCGCCCGGTCTCGCGCGAGATGCTGCTCGAGTGCATCGAGGTCGCCGTCCAGGCGCCGACCGGCAGCAATTCGCAAGGGTGGCAGTGGATGATCGTGACCGACCCGGAGAAAAAGCGCGTCATCGGCGATCTGTACCGGAAGTCGTGGTACCCCTATGCCGCCAGCAAAGGCCCGCAATACGCGGAGGGCGACCCGCGCCGCAAGCAGATGCCGAAAGTCGCGTCTTCGGCGCAGTACCTCGCCGAACGCATGCACGAGGTACCGACGATGGTCATCCCGTGCATAAGAGGCCGCGTCGACCGTCCTGGCGTGACCAACCTGGAGATCGCCGGACTATACGGCTCGATCCTGCCGGCCGCGTGGAGCTTCATGCTGGCCGCCCGCGCGCGCGGTCTCGGCACGGCGTGGACGACGCTGCACCTCAAGTACGAGCGAGAGGTGGCAGAGCTTCTCGGCATTCCTTTCGAGCGGTACACGCAAGCGGCCCTGATCACGGTCGGTTTCCACGACGGCGGCGAGTTCAAGCCTGCGGAGCGAATCCCGCTCGAACCGATCGTCCACTGGGACACCTGGTGAGTAGTGACCCCCAACGCCTGCTCGACCTGGTCGATTGGCGCCGAAGGGTTGGCGACCTTTATCGAACCGGCGGCCCCGACGCGCTGCAGAGGTTCAGGGAGGGCCGCGACGAGCTGTTCAAAACCCACCCCCAGTCGCCGATCGAGCCCGATGAGCGGGCTTCGTTCACCGGCCTTCACTACTTCCCGGAGGATCCTGCGTATCGGGTCCATGCACGGATGGAAGCCGGCGACGGATCCGAGCTGGTCATCGACACCGGCGGCGAGGATGGCGCGATCCGCTACCGCAGGGCTGGTCAGCTGAACTTTCAACTGGCGGGTCAGCCGTGCCGGCTGACGGTGCTCAGCCTTGTTCAATACGCCGGTGGGCTCTTCGTGCCCTTCAAAGACCTCACCGCACCCCATCAGACATACGGCGCCGGACGCTACCTGTTCGACACCGCTAAGAACACGGACGGCCTCGTGCTGGAGATCACGCCGGGTTCATCCGAGGTCGTTCTCGATTTCAACTACGCCTACAACGCTTCGTGTGCATATAGCCCGCGTTGGGCATGCCCCCTCGCGCCGCCAGAAAACTTCCTCCGCGTTCCGGTTACGGCCGGGGAGAAGAATTACAAAAGCTAGACGGGTACTGCGCTGCCTCGCACGACTTTGATCAGCTCGCCCGCGAGCGCGATCGACTCCTTCGTCTGCAGCACATTGTTGTTGAAGGTGAACCCGCCGAATCCTGCGTCCATGTATTGGCCGAGCACCTCAGCGGCCTGGGGCACGTTCACGGTTATCGCCATGGCGCGTCGTTCCGGGGTCATGCCGTCCATCAGGGCTTTGGCATCCTTCTCGTTTTCGGCGAGCACAAGGGTTAGACCGACGGTCAGCAGCACCTCAGAAGGATCCCGGTTGACCGCCGCGCAGTGCTCCTCGAAGACCTTCTTCTTTCGCTTCAGGTCCTCGAGGTTGCCACCAAACCAATGCCCGATATCGCCATGCTCGGCAAGAAGCCGCAATGTCCGCCGTTCGCCGCCGCCGCCGACCAGGATCTTCGGACCCCCCGGCTGCACAGGGCGTGGGACGTTGAGGGCGCGATTGATCCGGTAGTACGTGCCTTCGAATGACGGCCGGTCCTGGGTGAACATCAGCTTCGCGATCGTCAGCGCTTCCCCGAGGCGGTCCATGCGCTGGGCGATGGGCGGAAACTCGAAGCCATAGCCCATGTGCTCGTCTTCATTCCATGCGGCGCCGATGCCCAGGATGGCGCGGCCTTTGGAAATGACGTCGAGAGTGGTCACCATCTTGGCCAGCAATGCGGGGTTGCGATAGGTGACTCCGGTCACGAGCGTTCCGAGCTTGACTCGCGAAGTCTGCGTCGCCAGCGCGGACAGCGTCGTGTACGCCTCCATCATCGGTTCCGTCTCGGGACCTATCCCACGTATCTGATAGAAGTGGTCCATCACAGTGATGAGGTCGAAGCCGGCGTCTTCTGCCGCCTTCGCGTTGTCGACCACGCTATCGAACAGGCGGTCGTTGGGTACACCGGGAAACGTGAAGGTGGGCATGTGAAAGCCGAAGAAAGCAGCCATGAATGCATAAACAGGGCCCCAAGTCCCAACATTCCGGGTCATGAAGTGGTCCACCACCGCCGGCGTGGCCGCGGCGCTGGCCATCCTTGCTTATGGAACGGTCCTGGTCTTCCTTGCCTTCGACCGCAACTCCCACTCGGCCAGCGACACGATCCGCCCCTTCGTCATCACGATGGGCCCGGTCTGGGTGCTGGCAATCTGGAGCGCCGTATCGCTGCTTCGCGGGCGCCATAGATAGAATTTGTGGCCACGGCCGTGGCCATAGACGAATCACGTAACGGCAAGGTCAACTCGCTGCAGCTGGTCCAGGTGGAAGGATTCCTGGAGGTGGCGCGCCGAGGCAGCGTTAGCCGCGCCGCCGAGGCGCTGTTCATCACCCAGCCGACCCTCACCGCGCGCCTGCACGGGCTGGAGCGGGAGCTGGGCACCCCGCTGTTCCTACGGACGCCGCATGGAATGCGGCTGACGGATGCCGGGAAGGCATGGGTTCCGTACGCGGAGCGCGCTTTGCGCGCGTTAGCCGAAGGGCGAGATGCGCTCGAACAGGTGAAGTCGGCATCGGCCGGCCACCTGGTGATTGCGGCGGCACCTGCCGTCAGCACCTACCTCCTGCCGCAGCTTCTGGAGAAATTCGTCGCCACACACCCTCGCGTCGAGGTGTCGGTGCGCACCGGCCACTCGGAGGACATCGTGGAGCTTGTCCTTCGTGACGAGGTGCAGCTCGGTCTCGGTCGGGCGATCCGCCATCCTGACCTGGAGCTGCGACCGTTCCACACCGAGGAGCTGGTCCTCGTTTGCGCCCCAGACCACCCGTTCACGAAACGACGCAGCGTCGCGATGGCGGAGGTCGCCAATCAAAAGCTGATCATGTTCGATCGCACGTCCAGCTACTACGAGATCACCCAGGCCGCCTTTCTCAAGGCGGGCGCAATGCTGCGTGGCCTCATGGAGCTGGACTCGATCGAAGCCGCCAAGAAGATGGTCGAGCGCGGCCTCGGGGTGGCCCTGCTGCCGCGCACCGCCGTGGCGCGCGAGGTCGAAGGCGGGATGCTTCGCGCGGTCCGTATGAAGGACGCGCCCGCGATGCACAACTCGATCGTCGCCTATCGCCGCCGGGATTCCGGAAAGCCAGAGGGGATCGTGGCGGCGTTCCTGGACCTGCTGAACACGATCGAATAAATCCCTCTCCCCCTCAGGGAGAGGGCTGGAGAGGGGCGTGAGTACTCCACGACCCCTATCGGTTTTATTGATCATGGTGATCAAATCAATTAATTGGACTTATATCGACGAAGTTGATAGGTTCACGTCCATGGATAGTCACGATCAATCCAATGACCTCGAGACGGCGGGTGCTACCACGTACGAGTGCGAATGCCCCGAGCCTTGCAACTGCGATCACGAGAACGAGTAGCCAGATGGAGTTGATTTCGACGCCACTCCTGCCGGAGGGCTTCAAGGTGCCGGCGTCGCGCAGCGAGGACCCCAGCCGCCGGCTGCGCAGGCTGCTCGCGACCAAGCCTTACGTGTTCGGGCCAGGAGTTTACGACCCCTTCGGCGCGGAGCTGGTCATGTATCACGGCTTCGACGCCGTGTACTTCAGCGGGTACTCGTTCGCCATCGGTCATCTAGGCACGACCGACATGGACATCTACTCATCGGTGGAGATTGCGGACGGCGCCCGACGCACCGTCAGCGCCCTGCGCAAGTTCCAGCTCACGATGGCGATGGGCGACCCGGAGAAAGGGGCCGCCCCGGTTCATCTCGAGATCCCGCCCGTCGTGGTCGACATGGATGCGGGCTACGGAAACCTGTTCAACGTCCAGCGCACGATCGACCTCTATGTCAAGGCGGGCGTTGCCGCCGCGCATCTGGAAGACCAGGTCATGCCCAAGCGCTGCGGTCACATCGCGGGCAAAGCACTGATCTCCGCCGACGAATTCGTCGGCAAGCTCAAGATGATGCGGAACGCGGCCGATGACCTCGGCCATCGAGACTTCGTCATCATCGCCCGCACCGACGGCGTTTCCGCGACCGAGGCCCCCGAGAGCAAGCGTGGCATCCAGCTCGCCATCGATCGCGGGCTGCGGTACCTGGACAGCGGCGTCCCCGACCTGCTCTGGTGCGAGTTTCCCACCGCGGAGCGTGGACCGACGGAGCAGTTCTGCGGCGAGATCCGCAAACGCTTTCCCGGAGCGCGTTTCGCGTTCAACTACTCCTCGTCGTTCAAGTGGTTCAACGAGAATGACCCGATCACCTGGGATCAGCTGGCGCAGCTCGGCGTCGGTTTCATCTTCATCACCCTCGCCCTGCAGCACGCAGCCGGGCACGGCATTTCGGTTCTGCTCGACGACCTCAAGCACAAGCAGGAGCAGGGCTACATGGCGCTGCAGCGAAAGGAGTGGGCGGAGGACGCGGACATTCCGACGCGGAGCCACCACCTGTTCACCGGCGTGCCCTATCACCAGCATGTCGGCCAGGTGTATGGGGCGACACGTCTGAGCGAAGACCTCGACGAGCACCTCGAGCTCTCGAAGGTAGTCTGAAAAGCTAGCCCAGGGCGCTCACCCAGTCCCCACTAAGCTTTCACCTGAGGGCGGGTGTGATCTTCTATCCGTTTCGCTACATCTGGTGGCTTCTGTCGAGCCTGCGCCGAAGAATCGGCAAGGCGCCCGACTACGTGCTCTACGTGCTCGAAACCGCCCTTCCCACGCTGCCCGACCCGCCCGGGCCGTTCTGGCAGCGATTCGTCTCTACGCCGCGCATGAGCATCAAGGAGCTGGGCGAGCAACTCGAGGCCATCGCTCACGATCCGCGAACCAAGGGCGTCGTGCTCCACCTCCGGCCGGTGGCCATGCCGATGGCAAGCCTGCAGGACTTGCGAGAGCTCGTATCCACGCTGCGCGCGGCGGGCAAGCGCGTGATTGCATGGGCGCCGTTCTACACGACGGGAACCTACTACCTGGCCTGCGCATGCGACGAGATCCTTCTGATGCCGGCAGGCCTGGTGCGCCCGCTCGGTTTCTCGTCGATGGGAGTCTTCCTCGCCGAAGGCCTGGCGCGCATCGGTGTCAAGGCTGACTTCGTCCAGGTCTCGCCCTACAAAACCGCGGCCGACCCGCTCACGAGATCAAGGATGTCGCCCGAGATGCGCGAGCAGATCACCTGGCTCCTCGACTCGAATCACAAGCAGCTCGTGGAGGCGATCGCGGAGAGCCGGCACATCGAGCCCGATGCCGCGGCGAAGCTTGTCGACGGCTCCCCCTACACCGACAGCGACGCGCTCGAGCAGCGGGTCGTCGATGGGGTGCTCCCGGAGGAGAAGCTCCCGGATCACATCGGCAGTGGCGCCGAACGGGCCAGGATCGCGACCTGGGAGCAGGCTCGCCGCAGGCTCCCATCCCGGCCCCCGACCACGGGCAGAGGAACGTACGTCGCGATCATGCGGGTGGAGGGCACGATCGTCGACGGGCGCAACGGGCGGCTGCCGATCACTCCACCGATCGATCTGCCACTGGTCGGGGAGGACCGCGCCGGCGACCTGAGCGTGGTGCCGCTCGCGCGGCAGGTCGCGACGGACAAGCGCGCTGCGGCCGCGGTTCTGTTCGTGAACTCACGCGGCGGATCGGCGACGGCCTCGGAGGCGATGCGCCAGGCTATCGAGCTCATCGCCAAACGCAAACCGCTGGTGATCGCCATGGGCGCGATGGCAGCGTCTGGCGGCTACCTCGTCTCGACGCCCGGCCAGTGGATCGTCGCGCGCCCCGGCACTCTGACGGGTTCGATCGGGGTTCTGACCGGCAAACTCGTTACCGGCGGCGTGTTCTCGAAGCTGCAGGTAAATCGCGACACCATTGCCTTTGGGAAGCACGTCACGCTGGAAAGTGACGACGATCCGTTCACCGATGAGGAACGGACGATCGTCCACCACGAGATCAACCGGATGTACGAGCTGTTCCTCGAAGCCGTCGGGACATCGAGGCGGATGACGCGCGACGAAGTGGAGCCGGTGGCCGGTGGGCGCGTCTGGACCGGCAGCCAGGCACTGGAGCGAAAGCTGGTCGACGAGCTTGGCGGCCTCGATGCGGCGGTCCGGAAGGCGCGCAGCCTTGCCGGGCTCGACGCTTCGGCGCCGGCGCGAGAGGTGAAGGCGCCGCGAAAGCCGGTGCCGCCGCGCGCGGTGCCGACCTCCGCCGGCTACGCCGGCTACGCCGGCTACGTGCTAGAGGGACTCGGCTTGCTCAGCCGGGCGCCGGCCCTGGCGGTGATGGAGTTCCTGCCAAGCGACATTTCCTGAGCCCCCGCCTCAGATCAGCTCACCTTCGGGTGCGCTGTGCGGGTCGGCAGGCCGATCGGCTCGCCGCGCAGCGCTGCTGGTTATTCTTGGATCAACGACTGGATTCAGTCCAGGGGTGCGAACTTGTCGGGGTTCCGCTCGCGCATCAGCTCGTAGACCGCTTCGACGACGCTCTCGCGATTCGGCTTGCTGAAGTAGTCGCCATCCGGCCCGTAGGCCGGCCGGTTGGGCGAAGCCGCCAGCGTTCGCGGCGCGGCATCGAGATGCCACCACCCGTTCTGGCGTTCGAGAACCTGCTGCATCATGAACGCCGAAGCGCCGCCCGGCATGTCCTCATCGAGGAAAAGCGCGGCGTGCGTCTTCTCGAGCGAGCGGACGATCGACCTATCGGTGTCGAACGGGTTGAGAGTCTGAACGTCGATTACCTCGCAGGACACCCCAAGCTCCTCGAGGGCTCGCGCGGCATCGAGCGCGATCGCGCAGCAAGCACCGTAGGTCACCACGGTCACGTCGGTGCCCGCGCACAGCACCTCTGGAACTCCCAATGGAACCGTGAACTCCCCGACGTTGTCGGGCACCCGTTCCTTGAGCCGGTAGCCGTTCAACACCTCGATCACCACCCCCGGGTTGTCCCCGCGGAAGAGCGTGTTGTAGAAGCCGGCAGCCTGGGTCATGTTGCGAGGCACGGCGATGTACATCCCGTGGAGGGCGTTGATCAGCACCGCCATAGGCGACCCTGCATGCCAGATGCCGACCAGCCGATGGCCCTTCGTGCGCATGACGACCGGAGCCTTCTGGCCTCCGGCGGTTCGCCAGTGGAGACTGGCCAGGTCGTCCGACGCGACCTCGAGCGCGTACAGGAAATAGTCCAGGTACTGGATGTCGCAGATGGGGCGCAGGCCGCGCATGGCGGCGCCGATGGACTGGCCCAAGATGGTCGCCTCGCGGATGCCGGTATCGGTCAGGCGCAGATCGCCGTATTTAGCCTGCAGCCCCTCGAAGACGAGGTTCACGTCACCCAACCGTCCGACGTCCTCGCCGATGACGAACAAACGCGGGTCGCGCGCGAAGTTGGCGTCGAAGTTGCGCAGCAGGACCTGCCGGCCGTCGACGGTCGGCGACTTGTCCGAGTAGACCGCCGGTACGACAGGCACGTTCAGCGGGGATTGATCTGAATTGCTGTAGACGTGAGAGTTGTAGCGCTCGCTGTTTTCGCGCTTGTATCTCTCGATAAACCGAACCAGCTCGGTGCGCTCGGGGGACGCGGTCCCGCGCAGCGTGCGCAGCGCGAACGCTGCCCCGGAGATGATCGCGGACCGCGTGACCTTGTTGGCCTCGTTCAGAGTCGACGCGACCTCGGCCACCTTCGGGGTGTCGATTCGCCGGAGGATGCTCACCACGCGGTCTCGTTCTTTCCGGATGGGCGCCTGGTACGCCTCCCAGGCAAGGTCGCGCGCCGCCTCCACGGCCTCTTTGTCGGCCGCCTCCCATCCCTCCAGCTGTGAGTCGCCCGCTATGCCCGACTCGATGATCCAATCGCGCATCCGGGTGATGCAGTCGTATTCGACCTCGAAGCGGAGCCGCTCCTTCGTTTTGTATCGCTCGTGGCTGCCGCTCGTCGAATGGCCCTGCGGCTGCGTCAGCTCGGTGATGTGAAAGAGCGCCGGTTTGTGCTCGCGACGCACGCGCTCGACGCCGTTCGCGTAGGCCTCGACCAGGGCCGAGTAGTCCCAGCCGCGTACGACGTAGATGTCGACTCCCGGGCGATCGTCAGGGATGAATCCACGGAGCACATCGGAAATCGAGGCTTTGGTGGTCTCCGCGCTGATCGGCACCGAGATTCCATATCCGTCATCCCAAACCGACAGCGCGATCGGCACCTGGAGGACGCCGGCCGCGTTGAACGTCTCCCAGAAGTGGCCTTCGCTGGTCGCCGCGTCGCCGATGGTGCCGAAGGCCACCTCGTCGCCGTTGACCGAGAAGCCGTCCTGGGCCTTGCGCAGCTGGTGGTTGTTTCGATACAGCTTCGACGCGTATGCGAGGCCGAGCAGCCGTGGCATCCAGCCTGCGACGTTGGAGACGTCCGCGGTCGAGTTGAGCATCTCCACCGACCGCTTGAAATCGCCCCGGTCGTCCACGAACCTGGTCGCAAAGTGGTTCCCCATCTGGCGGCCGCCCGACGCCGGGTCCGCGTCGAGATTCGTGTTGCCGTACAGCTGTGAGAAGAACTCGCGGACGTTCGACATGCGCGTCGCCCACATGAAGGTCTGGTCGCGGTAGTAGCCCGCCCGCCAGTCGCCGGGACGAAAGGCCTTGGCCATCGCCACCTGGGCGACCTCCTTGCCGTCGCCGAAGATCCCGAAGGTGGCGTTTCCGCGCAGCACCTCGGCGCGCCCGATGATGCTGGCGCGGCGGCTGCTGTAAGCAAGTCGGTAATCGGCGATTACGGTTTCGGCGGCGACTGCGAGCTTGGAGTTGCGAAGCGTTTTGGCCATCTTGAAGGGCTGAAACTTACGTTATCAGGCTGAGCCGACGCGTTCCTCCGCCTTTTGGCTCTTGTCGCGGAGCAGGCCCGGCCGGCTGGCCGACAGCGCCTTCTTCATGTGCACGTACGCCTTCTGGAGGTCGCCGCGCCGCTCGAGGACCTCGGCATAAACGCCATGGCACCGCAGCAGCCGCTCGCCGCCCCCGTGGTTCGCCAGGCCGTGGAGCGCCAGCTCGAACTCGCGGTCGACGGTTTCGTCGTCGCCGCGCTGCTCGGCGACCCTGCCAAGCCACATGTGGGCCTCGGCCATCGTGGCGCCTTCCTGCATGCGCTCGGCAAGCTGCAGCCCCTGCTCGGCCAGGGCTGCCGCAGCGTCGAGGTTGCCCTCTTGAAGGCTGAGCTCGCTCAGGCTGAGGATGATGGCGGCGCGCCCGTACTCGAGCTCGGTTTCCTCGGTCAGCTCGAGCGCCCGATCCATGTGCTTGCGGGCTTCGGCGTTGTCGCCTTTGGCCATCATTAGAAGACCCAGGCTGTTCTGGATGCGCGCCAGCGAGACGCGGTCTCGCAGCACCTCGAGCAAGGCGAGCGACCGGGTCGCATATCGGGTCGCAGCGTCGGTTTGCCCGGTCTCCTGATACGCGATGGAGAGGCCGTGATACATCAGTGCCAGGCGCCGCAGATCATGCAGCGATCCGGCGGCCTCGATCGCCTCTCTGTAGAGGATCATCGCCTTTTCCCAATCGCTGTCCGCAAGGTGGGCGGTCGCCAGGATTCCAAGCAATCGGGCCTCCGTCGTCTCAGGCACCGGCTTCAGGCTCCGGCAGAGCGCCAGCGCGCGCTCGGCGAGAGCCACGGCGCCGGGCTGCTGAGTCATGTACGCCAACGACGCCTGCGACCCCAAACACTCCGCGAGCATCAGCAGGTCTCCGACCGATTCGAAGTGAGCGCATGCCTGGCGGAGCAGCTCGCCCGCCGGCTCAGGCTTGCCGAGCTGCAGATACGCGCGTGCGATGTGGTAGCGGATCGGGCCAAGGCGGTAAGCGGACGACCCCAGACCGAGCAGCTTGTCGCCCAGCTCGATCGCGTCCGAGTAAAGCCCGTGCGCGAGCAGCGTCTCGAGCTCGACCAGCCCGTCCCGCGTCTCATTGCTGACGCCGCTCGGGTCCGCGAGGAAGAACTCCACCGGCTTGCCGGTCCGCTGGGCGATGTGCTCGAGCGTCGGCAGCGAAGGCCGCGTGCGCCCGGTTTCGATCAGGAAGATCGCCGGGGCGGTAACTTGCCCCTTGCCCACCTGGGCCAGGCTCAGGCCGGCTTCGCGGCGCGCTTGTTTGACCGCGCCCGCCCTCAGATTGACCCCAGGCAGCCGCCGCCGCTCCGACTTCTGCGGGGGCGCGCTCTCCGCCAAAGATGCGCCCCGCCGCCGACCCACGAACGGAGAGCTTAGACCAATTTAGTTGGGGGGTCTACAGGATGAAACAGACGTTACGGGCCGTGTATGTCCCGGTCAGGCGGACGGGTAAGTCCCAAACAGCTTGATCTCCGCCGACGCCTCCTCGAGGTCTTTCAGCGCCGCCTCCGCCGCCGCGGGAGCACCCGCTTCCCCGTTGATCGAGAAGTCGAGGTAGAACCGGTATTCGAAGGGGCGTCCCAGCATCGGCCTGCTGTCGAGCCGCGTCAGGTTGACGTTGCGCCGCGCGAAGCAGTCGAGGGCGTGGGCGAGGCTGCCAGGCCGGTGCGCCGCGACAAACGCCAGCGAGCACTTCGAAACTGGATTGCTCTCTGCCGGCCGGGTCGGGCTCCCACGCTCCACGACCACGAATCGCGTGCGATTCTCCGAATCGTCCTGGATCGACTCCGCCAGGACGTACAGGCCGTAGCGCTTCGCCGCCGCCCGGCTCGCGATCGCCGCCGTCCCTGGCTGACGCTGCTCCGCAACCGCTCGCGCCGCGCCGGCCGTGTCATGAAACGCCACCGATTTGATCTGGCGTGAATGCAGGTAGCGGCTGCATTGGGCCAGGGCTTGTGGGTGCGAGAGCGCTCTCTCCACAGGACCGGGCCAGCCCAGAAGACAGTGCTGCACAGGCAGCACGTGTTCCCGCACCACCCGCATCCCCGGGAGCTCCCAGAGGAGGTCCGACACCTCCTGCACCACGCCCGCGCTGCTGTTCTCCACTGGCAGGACGGCGCAGTCCACCGCGCCCACCGCCAGTGCCTCGAAAGTCAAGCGAAAAGTCGCATAGCCGACGGCATCAGCGGCCGGGAACAGCGCCGATACCGCCTCGTCCGAGTAGGCGCCCGGCTCTCCCTGGTAGGCGATCTTCACCCTCCCCACCTCGTGGGGAGGTCGGCTCGCGCGCAGCGCCAGCCGGGTGGGGGGAGTCGAGTTTCCAATTAGCCGAAAATCATGTGGCGCAGGGTGTCGGCGACGTGGTTGTGGTCGTTGGGCGCATCGACCGCCGTGGCATGCCCGTTGCCATTGGGCTCCCCGGCGGCGATCTTGCGCAGGTCGTCGTCGGTCACCTCGCGCTTCGTGTCGGCTACCTGAAGGAACCGCTGCCACGCGGCTTCGGCCTTGGCGTCCACGAGCTTGATGCCGAGCAGCCCCAGGCGGTGGTGAAACGCGTGCCGTCCAGACCGCGCGGTGAGCACGATGCGCGAGTCGTCGAGCCCGACGTCCTCCGGCTTCATGATCTCGTAGTTCAGGCGGTCCTTCAGCACGCCGTCCTGGTGGATTCCCGACGCATGCGCAAACGCGTTGGCGCCCACGACCGCCTTGTTCGGCTGCACAGGGTTGCCCGTCAACTCAGCGACAAGCCGCGAAGCGCGTGTGATCTCGGTCGTGTCGATGCCGCACTCGAGGCCAAGCTGAACCTGCCGTACGCGCAGCAGCATCACGATCTCTTCGAGCGAGGTATTGCCCGCGCGCTCGCCGATGCCGTTGATGGTGCATTCGACACGTCGCGCCCCGGCCGTGATCGCGGCCAGCGAATTCGCGGTGGCGAGGCCGAGGTCGTTGTGGCAGTGCACCGAGAAGAGCGCGTCGTCGCTGCCCCGAGCCTCGGTGATCACGCGTCGCACGAGCTCGCCGAACTCCCATGGCAAGCAGTAGCCGGTGGTGTCCGGGATGTTGATCACATTGGCGCCCGCGCCGATCATCGTCTCCACCGTCTCGATGAGATAGTCGATGTCGGCGCGCCCGGCGTCCTCGGGTGAGTACTGCACGTTCTCGCACAGCGAGCGCGCGTACGCGACCATCTCGGCGCCCCGCTTCAGCACCTGCTGACGGTTCATGCCGAGCTTACGGTCGATGTGCACGTCCGAGACGGACAGCACGATGTGAATCTGTGGAGTCTCCGCCTCCTTGATGGCGCCCCACACGGCATCGATGTCTTCGCGAACCGCCCGCGCCAGCGCCGTGACCGTCGTGCCGCGAATCTCGCGTGCGATCTGGCGGCACGCCTCGAAATCTCCTGGGGACGAGATCGGAAAGCCCGCCTCGATCACGTCGACGCCAAGCTTCTGCAGCTGTCGCGCGATGGTCAGTTTCGAGCCCGCGTCCAGGTGGAATCCGGGTGACTGCTCGCCGTCCCGCAGAGTGGTGTCGAAGATGAAGACGCGATCTACGTTGGCTTCTTTGGTCATTTCTCTACCGGCTCCAACCAGGTCATCATCGAGCGGAGCTCGCGCCCGACCTTCTCCACGGGGTGTTCGGCATCCTTCTGTCGCATCGCCATGAACTTCTCGCGCCCGTTCGAGTTTTCGTCCAGCCACTTCTCGGCGAACGAACCGTCCTGGATCTCGCGCAGAACCTGGCGCATGTTCTCGCGCACCTGGTTGTCGATCACGCGCGGACCTGACACGTAGTCCCCGTACTCGGCGGTGTCCGAGACCGAGTAGCGCATGAACCCGAGCCCGCCTCGATACATCAGGTCGACGATGAGCTTGAGCTCGTGGAGGACCTCGAAGTAGGCGAGCTCCGGCTGGTAGCCGGCCTCGACCAGGGTCTCGAAGCCGGTCTTGACGAGCGAGCTGACACCGCCGCAGAGGACAGCCTGCTCGCCGAACAGATCGGTTTCCGTTTCTTCCTTGAACGTGGTTTCGAGGATGCCCGCCCGGCCGGCGCCGAGAGCGCGCGCGTACGCAAGGGCGCGATCGCGAGCGTGCCCGGTGGCGTCCTGATGTACCGCGATCAGCGCCGGCACGCCCTGGCCCTGGACGTAGGTGCTGCGCACCAGGTGGCCGGGTCCCTTGGGCGCGATCATCGCGACATCGATGTCCTGGTTCGGCTTGATCTGCGCGAAGTGGATCGCGAAACCATGCGCGAACATCAACATCGATCGCGGCTGGAGGTGCGCTTCGATCGACTCGCGAAAGAGCTTGCCCTGGCCGGCGTCCGGCGTCAGGACCATGACAACCGTCGCCTCTGACACGGCCTCGGGCACCGGCACCGCGCGCAGGCCGTCCGCCTCCACGCGCTCGATCGATTTGCTGCCGGGATAGAGGCCGACGCGCACGTCTTCGCCGCTGTCACGAAGGTTGAGCGCGTGGGCGCGGCCCTGGCTGCCGTACCCGATGACGGCGACCGGCTCACCCAGCTGGGACGGGCAGTCCGCGTCGTAGTGGATCTTCATGCGGTTCTCCTCATCACGACGGGTCCTGACCGGGCCACGTCCACAATCCCATGACGTATCAGCTCGTCCACGAAGTCGCCTACGTCCTTGCCTTCGCCCGCGAACTCGACTGTGGTGCCTTCGGGCCCGGTGTCGAGCACCCTTGCGCCTCGCTGCACAAGCCCGGCCACCTCCGATGTGGCAACCTTGGCCACGATCAGCTCGCGGCTGTGCACATCGTGGCCGGTGAGGTCCTCGACCTCCACCACCTCGACCAATCGCTCCAGCTGCTTGCGGACCTGGTCGGCTTCGGCATGGCCGTGGTCGACCTGCAGCGTGAGCCTGGAACGGCCCGGCTCCTGGCTCGGGCCGACGGAGATGGAACGGACGTGGAAGCCGCGCCGGCGGATGACACCCGAAACCTTGCTCAACGTGTTCGGTCCGTCCTCGACCAGCACCGACAGGACCCTGATGTTGTCAGGCATCTTCGGGTGCCTCCCAGAATTCGTTGAGGCTCTTGCCGAGCGGAACGATGGGGTAGACCTTGGCTTCGGGGTCGATGCGGAAGTCGATCAGGAACGGGCCTTTGGTCCGCTCAGCGGCGTCCATCGCGGGCGCGATGTCGGCGAACTTCTCGACCCGCACCGCGGGTAGGCCGTAGGCCTCGGAGAGCTTCACGAAGTCCGGCATGTGCGTGAGGTCGACCTGCGAGCGCACACCGCCGTAGAAGTCGTCCTGGAACTGCCGGACCATGCCCAGCGAGAAGTTGTTGAGGAGCACGATCTTGACGTCGAGCTGGTGCTCCACCGCGACCGAGAGCTCCTGTGCCGTCATCACGAAGCCACCCTCACCCGCGACGCACCACACCGGCAGCTCCGGCCGCGCGAACTTGGCGCCGATGGCGGCGGGCAGCGCAAAGCCCATGGTTCCCGAGCCGCCGGAGTTGAGGAACAGGCCGGGGCGGTCGTAGTTCCACCACAGGGCGGCCCAGATCTGGTTCTGGCCCACGTCCGCGACGACGATCGCCTCGTTGCGGCACCGCTTGTACATGTCGATGAGCACGTCCTGTGGCTGCAGGTGGCCGTTGGAGTGTGCGTAGCGAAGGGGGTGCTCCTCACGCCAGGCATCGATCTGCGCCAGCCATGTGCCGCGGCCCTTGTCGAGCTCCGGCAGGTGTGGAAGCATCGCCTTCAGCGCCTGCTTCGCGTCCGCGACGACCTCGATCTGCGGGCGCACGTTCTTGCCCATCTCCGAGCCGTCGATGTCGATGTGGATGAAGGTCTTGACCTTGGGAGCAAAGTCGGCGAGTCGCGCGGTGACCCGATCGTCGACCCGCATGCCGACCATCATCAGAACGTCAGCGTTCTGGACCGCCTTCAAGTTCCAGCCCGTGCCCATGAAACCGGTCATGTGCAGCGACAGGGGGTGCTTGACCGGGAAGGCGCCGATGCCGAGCAGCGTGGTGCCGACCGGCGCTGCCGCCCTCTCGGCGAATTCTCGCAATGCCTCTTCGGCGTGGCTCAGGAGCACGCCGTGTCCCGCCAGCACAACCGGCCGCTCGGCGGTCCCCAGCGCGATCGCCGCCGCCTGCGCCCGCTCGAGGTCGACGTGGCCGTTGGGCTTGTAGCCTGGGATTTCGAGGCGCTCGGGGGGCACGTTCTCGGCTTCCGCCATCTGCACGTCCTTGCAGATGTCGATCAGGACCGGCCCCGGCCGTCCCGTGGTGGCGATGTGGAACGCCTCGTGGATGACGCGAGGGAGCTGGTCGATCCTGGTGACCAGGTAGCTGTGCTTGGTCACCGAGCTGGTGGCTCCGATGACGTCGGATTCCTGGAAGGCATCCCGGCCGACCTGGGTGCTGTTGACCTGTCCGGTGATGGCGATCATCGGCACCGAGTCCATGTACGCGGTGCAGAGGCCGGTCACCAGGTTCAGCGCGCCGGGACCCGAGGTGGCGAAGACGACACCTGGCTTCCCGCCGGCGCGGGCGTAGCCATCGGCCATGTGGGCAGCGCCCTGTTCGTGGCGGACCAGGATGTGTTTGAGCTTGGGGTGGCCCGGCAGCCGCTGGTAGATGGGCAGGTTGGCGCCACCCGGGTAGCCGAAAATCAATTCGACTCCCTCGCGCTCCAGCGCCTCCAGCACCATGTCCGCTCCGGTCAGTTCTGCTCCTTACAAACAAGAAGCCCCCGCCTTTCGGTCGGGGGCTTGCGATCTCTTTACGACTTGGGTTAGGTCGCGCGAGCCCCCGACTGTCCAAGGCCAATAAGGCCCAGAAGGCCAAGGAGGAGGGCTACGAGCACGCCAGACGTCCTAACCATGTGCCGGACGATCTTAGGTCAAATTGCCTGCCCACAGTTGTGTTTGACCCACAAATCGATAGGCCTCGGCTTTGAATGGCTCCTACGGACGGCCCGCTTCGGGTGCCGGTAGAGTTTGCCTCTCGCGGATGCACTCACTCCCATCTCCCCACCCTTTACCCTCCCCACGAGTGGGGAGGGCATCACGTAGATGAATACTCCACGGACCCTTGGCCAGAAGCTGTGGGACTCGCACGTGGTGCGCAGCAAGCCAGGCGAGCCTGATCTCCTCTACGTCGACCTGCATCTTGTGCACGAGGTCACATCGCCCCAGGCGTTCGAGGGTTTGCGGCTGGCGGGACGGAGCGTCCGGCGCCCGGACCTGACGGTGGCGACGATGGACCACAACGTCCCCACGCGCGGCGGCGCGCGAGCAGCCGACGAGCTGTCACGCAAGCAGATGGAGACGCTGGCCGAGAACTGCCGCCGGGAGGGCATTCCGCTGCATCAGATCGGCAGCCGCCGGCAGGGCATAGTGCACGTCATCGGCCCAGAGCTGGGGCTGACACAGCCCGGGATGCTCATCGTGTGCGGTGACTCGCATACCTCCACCCATGGGGCGTTCGGAGCGCTTGCATTTGGCATCGGCACGTCCGAGGTCGAGCTGGTTTTGGCCACGCAATGCCTGCCCCAAAGCCATGCCCGCGACCTGGCGGTGACTGTAGAGGGCGATCTGCCGCTCGGCGTCACCGCCAAAGACGTCGTTCTGGGCCTCATCGGCCGCACCGGCATCTCGTTCGGGCAGGGGCACCTGGTCGAGTACCGCGGCTCGACCGTTCGCGGCCTGACCATGGAGGGCCGCATGACCGTCTGCAACATGAGCATCGAGTGGGGTGCGAAAGCGGGGATGGTCGCCCCCGACGACACCACGTTCACCTACCTCGAGCGCCGGCCGCATGCCCCTCGTGGCCCGGGATGGAACGCCGCCCTCGACTACTGGCGAACGCTCGTCACCGATGCAGACGCGGTGTTCGACCACGAGATCCAGCTGGATGCGACCCAGCTCGAGCCACACGTGACATGGGGCACGAACCCTGGCCAGGTGGCGCCGGTCACCGGCCGGGTGCCGGAACCGCGATCGGACACGGACGCCCGCGCCCTTCGTTACATGGACCTGCGTCCGGGAACCGCGCTCGCCGACATCGCGATCGACCGCGTCTTCATCGGCTCCTGCACGAACGCCCGCCTGGAGGACCTCCGCGCCGCGGCCCTTGTCATCGCGGGCAAGCACGTTCACCCGAAGGTGCGCGCGATGGTGGTGCCAGGATCGACGACGGTGAAGCGTGCGGCCGAGGACGAAGGCCTCGACGCGGTGTTCAAGGCGGCAGGGTTCGAGTGGCGCAACGCCGGGTGTTCCATGTGCCTGGGCATGAATCCCGACATCCTGGCGCCCGGTGAGCGCTGCGCGTCGACGAGCAACCGCAACTTCGAGGGCCGGCAGGGTGCCGGCGGTCGCACGCATCTGATGAGCCCTCCGATGGCCGCCGCGGCGGCCGTGACCGGGCACCTGGTCGATGTCCGGGAGCTGATCTGATGCAGCCGGTCAAGCACGTCCAGGGTCGGATGGCGCCGCTCGATCGCGCGGACGTGGACACCGACCAGATCATCCCCAAGCAGTTCCTCAAGCGCATCGAGCGCACCGGTTACGGACCATTCCTTTTCTATGACTGGCGGCAGGCGGACGACTTCGTGCTGAATCGACCCGAGCACCAGGGCGCGTCGGTGTTGGTCACGGGCGAGAATTTCGGCTGCGGATCGTCGCGTGAGCACGCGCCGTGGGCGATTAGAGACGCCGGCTTTCGGGCGATCATCGCGCCCAGCTTCGCGGACATTTTCCGCGCGAACTGCTTCAAGACCGGCCTCCTTTCGGTCACGCTGCCCGACAGCCAGGTCCGCCACCTGATCGACCTCGCCTCGGAGGATGCAGCGGCTGAGGTCACGGTTGATCTCGAAGCGCAGCAGGTTCGCGGCGATGGCTTCAGCTATCGGTTCGAGATCGACGCCTTCGCGCGCGAATGCCTGCTCGGAGGTCTCGACGAGATCGGGCTCGTCGAACGGCACCAGCCAGCGATAGCAGCGTACGAAAGCCGGCGTGCCGCCTGGCTACCGACGGTTCGGTGAATCGCACGGGCTGCTGAACCTCCCCACCCGGCTGCGCTGGCGCAGCCGACCTCCCCGCATGGCGGGGAGGTTACGGCTTGAGGATCGCTCCTTCGGAGGCCGACCCGACCAGCAGCGCGTAGCGAGCGAGCACGCCCTTGCGGTAATTCGGCTCCGGAGGCGTCCAACCCTTCAGGCGGGCGGCGATGTCGACGCCTTCGACCGCGAGCTTCCGACTCTCGACGTCGATGTCGATGATGTCGCCGTCCTGGATGGCGGCAATCGGGCCGCCCACCGCCGCCTCCGGAGCGACGTGGCCGATCATGAAACCTTGCGTCGCGCCGGAGAAGCGGCCGTCAGTGACCATCGCCACGGACTCGCCCAGTCCCTCGCCGACGATGGCCGCGGTGACCTGCAGCATCTCGCGCATCCCGGGCCCGCCACGCGGGCCTTCGTAGCGGATGACCACGGTATCGCCGGGCTTGATCTTGCCCCCGGTAACCGCCGCGAAAGCGTCCTCTTCGCGGTTGAACACGCGAGCCGGACCGCGATGCGAGGTCGGCGTGTGCTGCGTCACCTTCACCACCGAGCCGTCGGGGGCCAGCGAGCCGCGGAGCACGACGAGGCCACCCTCATCGCGTAGAGGTTTCGACAGCGGCGCCACCACCTCCTGGCCCGGCGTCTCGCGCACCGTCTCGCATTCCTCACCGAGAGTGCGGCCCGTGACGGTGAGCGCGTCACCGTCGACGAACCCGCCTTCGATCAGCCGCTTCGTCAGCACTCCGATGCCGCCCGCTCGATGAAGCTCGACGGCGGCGAAGCGGCCGCCCGGCTTGAGGTCGCAGAGCAGCGGCGTGCGCCGGCTGATCCGGTCGATATCGTCGATGTACAGCTCCACGTCGACCTCGCGCGCGAGGGCGAGCAGGTGCAGAACGGCATTCGTCGAGCCACCGCTGGCGGCCACCGCGGCGATCGCGTTGTCGAACGCGCGGCGCGTGAGGATGCGCGAGGGCCGGAGGTCCTGCTCAAGCACCGCAAGCACCAGCCGTCCCGCCGCCTCCGCCGCCCGGGGCTTGTCGGGGTCCATGGCGGGGATGGAGTTGAAGCCGAAAGGCGAGAGCCCGATCACCTCCATGACCATCGACATCGTGTTGGCCGTGTACTGGCCTCCGCACGCACCCGGCCCCGGACAGGCGACCGCTTCCAGCTCCGCGAGGTCAGCATCGCTCATCTTGCCCGCGGCGACGGCGCCTATGGCCTCGTACACCTCGCCCACGTTGACCTCGCGCCCGCGAAATCGTCCGGGCATGATCGAACCGCCGTAGAGAAGGATGCCCGGTCGGTCGAGCCGAACAAGAGAGATGGCCGAAGCCGGGATCGTCTTGTCGCATGCGCAGATGGCGCACATCGCGTCGAACTGATGCCCGCGACCGACCAGCTCGATCGAGTCCGCGATCACCTCGCGGCTGACAAGGGAGGTCTTCATGCCCTCGCTGCCCATCGTGATGCCGTCGGAGATCGCGATGGTGTTGAACTCCATCGGGTTGGCGCCCGCCGCGCGGATGCCGGCTTTGACCGGAACCGCCAGCTCGCGCAGACCGAAGTTGCACGGCATGGTTTCGAGCCAGCAGTTGGAAACACCGACAAACGGCTTCTCGATGTCGGCTGCAGTCAGCCCGATCGCATATAGAAAGGATCGTGCCCCGGCACGGTCCCGTCCCTGATACAGCGACCGGCTGGGCAGCTCACGAGGCGGCACGATTTGGAAGTCTAGCTCGGGCGGGAGCAGGTAAGCTGTCGCGTCATCACCAAGAAGTCCGCACCACAAGCAACGCCCACCAGCGTCCGCGTCGCGGTCACAGGCGGAGCGGGCTTCATCGGCTCGCACACCGTCGAGATGCTCGTCGCCGCGCAGGCAAAGGTGCTCGTCATCGATGACAACAGCCATCCCTGCGGGGAGCCGCTGCCGTCGGAGGTCGAGGTCGTTTCCGCCGATTGCGGCTCTGAAGCCGCGCGCAAGGCACTTGTCACTTTCAAGCCTGACGTGGTGCTCCATCTCGCTTCCAAGGGCGGCGTGCAGAAGGCCGCGCGCGACCCGGGCGACCACGTGAAGATGAGCGTCGCTAGCACGGTCGGGCTGTTCGATTCCGCCATCAAAGCCGGCGCGGCCCGGATCGTGACGGCGTCCTCGGGCGGAACGATCTATGGCGAAGGCGCGAAGCTGCCGGCTCGAGAGATCCACAAACCGGCCCCGCTTTCCGCATATGGCGCGGCCAAGCGGGCGGAAGAGATTTACATGGCCGCGCTTGGGTTGCGGCACGGAATCTCGACGCTCGCGCTGCGCTACGGCAATGTTTACGGCCCACGCCAGGATGGCACCGGCGAGGCCGGCGTGATCGCCATCACCTGCTACCGCTTGCTGGAGCGGGCCGCTCCGCGCGTCTACGGCGACGGCGGCCAGACCCGCGATTTCATCTATGTGAGCGACGTCGCGGCGGCCAATGTGGCCGCCGTCTTCGGGCGCGTCGCGGGAGAGTTGAACATCGGCACGGGGCGCGAGACGAGCGTCAACCAGATCGTCAAGCGTCTCCTGGCGGAATCAGGCCGGCACACGAAGAGCGAGTTCTTGCCCGCGAGGGAGTTCGAGGTTCGCCGGGCGTGCCTCAACCCCGCACGCGCGAGTCGCTACCTGCACTGGAAGGCGAAGGTCTCCATCAACCACGGCCTGGAGCAGACGTGGTCGTGGTTTCGCAAGCGCCACTCGGCCCAGCGGGTGGCGACGCTGGGCCTGCCCTAGAACCGCCACGTAAGGCGCGCGCGATCCGCCAGGTGCTCGCCGCCGAACCAGCGGAAGAAGACGGCAAGCGCCGCGACCGCCATCGTTGCTTTGCCGAGGACCATGAGCACCGCGCCGGCGAGCGTCTGGTCTATGAGCGCGGTCAACCCGGAGACAAGCCTTGGCGCGTTGACGTAGAACTCATAGAAGGGGACGCGCGAGAAGAGAAGGACGAGGGCGACCCCATCCTGCGGGAGGGTCGCGGCGAGCATGTACAGGAGCTTGATGCCGGGTGACAGCTTCCAGCGGGCGTAGGCGGACGTCGCCTCCAGGATCGGCCAGTAGAGCAGCAGTCCCGCACCGATGAACGTGAGGTGCTCCACAATGTGCAGCGATTCCGAGCGCAGGGTGGCGTCATAGAGAGCCGGAAGATGCCAGCCGATCATCACGCCGGCTGCGACGACCTGCGCAGGAATCGGCTCCGTGATGGCTCTCACGAACGGGAGGCCGGCGAGCAGACCGGCCATCCGCCGCGACAGGCCCAGAAGCATGAGGGGCGGCGCAACGAACCCGAGCAGGACGTGCTGCAGCATGTGGATGCTGTCGAGGTAGTGGTCGCTGATGGTGTCGATCGGAGTCTCGAGCGCGGCCCACAGCGTCACCAGCCCCAGGCCGAAGTAGAACGTGTGCTTCGGCTGGGCGTCGTCGACCTGCCGTGCCAGCCAGGCGTGGCCAAGGAACAGCGCCGCAAGGCCCGCATAGACCGTAGGATCCAGCGGCCAGCTCACTTCATGAGCCTAGGTCATCACCCTCCGGCTGTAATCGGCTGGGCGAGGATCCACAAGCTGGTCATGGTGTACATGACCATCAGGAGGAGCATCGGATACTGGCTCAGCAGCGCGCGCTGGGCAGTACGGAATCTCTCGCCTGCTTTGAGATGTGACAGGTACACCGCGATGACGTGCCCGATGACGATCAAGATGATCTGGGCGAACCATACTGTCGACGCCTGGGCGAGCGCGAAGCTTGGCTTGTAGCCCACGACCGCGGGCAGAAGATGCCAGCCCTTGGCGAGCGGGTCGTCGAGCAGCGGTATCAAGGCCTGCGACTGGACCATCACATAGTTGTAGTTGTGCGCGGCGTTGTAGACGAGGGCGATGGGGACCAGTGTCAGCGCGAATGCCGTGGCGGTCGCCTTCAGGTCGACCTTGCGATTCCCGAAGTAGATCACCATCTCCATGAAGGCGATGAATATGAGAAGGAACGCCGCCGTGACCAGAAGCAGCCCGACCGTTTTGAAGACGAAGAAACCAAACGCGCCGTAGGGCTGCCATAAAGGCTCTAGGGCGACGCTGAAGTTTTGCCACGCCGGCGTGACCTCGATGCCGTCGAACGCAAGGGTGCTCAGCATCAGGATCACGAACACGACCCGGTCCCAGCCTGTTGGGCTCGGTTGGAGCATGCCGACACCCCACGGCCGGATATAGACGGCGGTGATGATGCCGCCGTCGTCGCGCGCAGCCTCGACCGGTCCGAACCTGCCCACGATGCTAAACAGCACCGTGAAGGCTTCGCAATGCTCGAGCCACGCTTCGCGGCCGTACAGGATCATGCCCGCGAGCGTCACCGCGGTGTAGACGGCCGCCAGTGTGCCCAATATCCATGGGCGGTTGGCCATCCCTGTGGTGAGCTCGAGACACGCGAACCCGAGATAGGCGGCCCCCGCCGGCCAGATGCCAAGGCTCCCCACCCAGTGGGGAGCTCCGCCGCGAAGCGGCGGCGAGGGGAGGCCCAATCTCTTCATTACGTCGTAGATCGCGGCCCAGGGATTGAGCAGATACCACAGGTTGCCGACGAGCCCCGACACGATCACAGTCGCCGCCCAGAAGTAGATCCAGGTCAGGTATTCGGCCGGGTTGCGCGTGGCGTCCGGAGATCCGAAGAGGCCGGTGATGATGATCAGGGTCAATCCGAGCACCCCGATCAGCCCGCCGATGATACGCGGCCAGGGCGAGCGTGCGATGGGGAGCAGAAACGGCAGCGCGCGCCGCGGGTACTGGATCGCCTCGGCGCCCACCTGGTCGCCCGCGAACAGGACGACAAGCACGAACGACACGACCACCACGCCGCCCGCCGCAAAGAGATAAATGGCCAGCGACGCGGGCAGGTCATACCGGACGCCGAACCCGTGAAGCAGGACTGCGGTGGCGGCCATCAGCTCACCACGAGGTGCCCAAGGTGCGCGCTGGTCGATTCCCACTCGATCTCGAAGTCGCCGGTGTTCACTGCCTGGAACGTTTGCGCGACCACCTGACCCACCTTGGTATCGAAGTGGATGTCGTAGCCATGCAGGTGCACCTCGCCGTCGGTGTCGCTGGTGACGCTGATCGTCACGGTGTCGTTCTTATGAGCCGTGAGGTCGCTCGGCGACATCGACTTGGCGCCGGTCACCGTGACGTCGAGCGTCACCGGCTTGCCGGCCGGATTCTGGTCGGCGAAGATGAGGATCCCACCGATGGCGATGAAAATCACGACGACGGCGACCACGATGGGTACGCGATAGCGATTCATGAAACGTCTCCTTGCAAATTTGCGATGCGCGCGCGAGCGCGCCGGATCAGTGGGTACTGATGTGCAAGGACGACGGCGGTCCGCGCTTGGCCAGGGAGGTACCGGCCACGCGAGACATGAGCAGGGCTCGATCCGGCGTCGCGTAAGCGGCCCTTGCTGTGAGCGCCGGCAGTGGCGCCGCTCGCAAAGCCGCAACGGCATCCCTGATTGAACCGACCGCCGACTCGACATGCGCTCCGAGCCAGCGGAGCGCAAGGGTGGCGATGACTGCGACCGGGAGCTGGCCCAGCGCGCCCCAGAGCAGAAGGTCCGGCGCCGACCCGACCGGCGAGCCGGCGATCAGAGCCTCGACGACCTCCTGGCCCGCGAACACCGCCAGCTGGATGGTGAACAGGACGGCCAGCAGGCCGACGAATGAAGGTCGGGAGACGGGTCGGACCCGGCGGCCCCCCAGCACTCGTGCCAGGCCCACGAGCAGCAGCCCGGCCAGCACGGCCGCTGCAATCGCGCCGAGAGTTGTCTTCACCAGCAGCGGAAAGTAGGAATGAGCGCCGGTGCTCTGCACCTGTTGCGCGGCAGCGCCAAACCGCATCTGGTAAGCGAGCAGGTGGCCGGCTTGCGACCCGACCAGCGCCAGCCCGACCACCGCGACAGCCTTCCGACTACCGCTCATGGTTGAGGATTTTAGGCGCCCGATCGTAAGCGGCTCGTAAGCCCTCCTTAGAGGATGCTGGAAAGGAACTGCTTTGTGCGCGGGTGCTGGGGTCGGGTGAAAAATTCGTCCGGCGAACCCTCCTCGAGGATGGCCCCGGTGTCCATGAGGACGGCGCGGTGGGCCACTTCTCTGGCGAAACCGACCTCGTGAGTTACCACGATCATCGTCATGCCCTCCTCCGCAAGCTGGCGCATTGCGCGCAGGACGTCGCCGACCAGCTCGGGGTCGAGAGCGGAGGTTGGTTCATCGAACAGCATCAGCGCCGGGTCCATCGCCAGCGCTCGTGCGATTGCAACCCGCTGCTGCTGGCCACCAGAAAGCTGATGCGGATAGACGTCCGCCTTCTCCACGAGCCCGACCTTCGCGAGGAGCTCCCTGGCACGAGCGCCCGCCGCCTTCCGGTCCACTCCCTTGACATGGATTGGAGCCTCGATGACGTTTTCGAGCGCGGTCATGTGCGGGAAGAGGTTGAAGCGCTGAAACACCATTCCGATCTCGGCGCGCTGCCTGGCCACGAGCGCCTCCTTCTGTTCGACCATGCGTCCGCTGCGTTCGATATAACCCATGAGGTGGCCATTCACCCGGATCCGCCCGCCGTCGATCTTTTCGAGATGGTTGATGCAGCGCAGGAACGTCGTCTTGCCAGAGCCGCTCGCGCCGAGGATCACGACGACCTCCCCACGTTTGACGTCAAGGTCGACGCCGCGCAGTACGTGCAGGTTGTGGAAGTACTTGTGGACCTGGTGGGCTTCGACCATCTGGGCCGCCACTATCTGTGCTCCTTGGGCGGCAAGGCGGCGACGGTGGCGGGCCTGCGAACCTGCGGCGCCCCCAGGAAGATGCGGCGCAAGTTGTCGGTTAGGCTCGCGCGAACCTCGCTCCGGCGTTCGCCGAGCCGGATTTCGATCTGAGCCTGGATCAGCGACAAGACGGTCGTCATCGCCAGGTAAAAGATTCCTGCCGCCACGAGGCTCTCGACCACTTTGAAGTTGTGCGCGTAGATCTGCAGGGTCACCAGCGTCAGCTCCTGCAATCCGATGTAGGACACGAGCGACGTCGTCTTGAGCATCGATATGAACTCGTTGCCGGTCGGCGGCAGAATGACCTTCAATGCTTGCGGTAGGACGATGCGCCGCATGGCCAGGCCGTAGGTCATACCGAGCGCCTTTGCCGCTTCCATCTGGCCACGGTCGATCGCTTCGATGCCGGCGCGAACGATCTCCGACATGTAGGCGCCCTCGTTGAGAGAGAGCGCAACGTATCCGGCTGCGAATGAGCTCGTTGCGATGAGGAGGGCGATCTTGGTCAGAACCCCGGCGCCGCCGGCATCCATCGATTCGAGGATCAGCGGTACACCGTACGCGGTCAATACGAGCTGAAGGAAGACGGGGGTGCCCCGCCAGACCCATATGTAGAGACCGGACAGGACTCGGAGTACCGCGATTCGGGACTGACGTCCGAGCGCGGAGAACAGGCCGAGGACCACGCCGGTCGTTTGCGCGAGTATGGCCAGGACGAACGTGACCTGCACGGCCCTGTAGACCTGTGGAAACGTGAAGTACGTCTTGAGGTATGCGATGTCGTACGGGAATGTCGTGTGGAAGGCCGCGAGCCAGAAGCGCTTGATCGGTTCCTGGTCGAAAAGGCTGTACACGAGGAACGCGGCGACAAGCAGACCGGCGAGGGTGAGAACGATGTTGGCTACGAACCAGGCATCGCGCTCGACGACCGGACCTCGGAGCTCCGGTTCGGGCACGTCCGCCGGCGCCGGCCGGATCGTCGTGCTCACGCGGTCTCTACTGCCGCGGGATCAGCCGGTCGGATTCCCGGACACGACGATCCCGGAGGCGGGAATCGCACCGTCCTGCAAGTTCCACTGCGTCAGGATCTTCTGGTAGGTCCCGTCGTTGAAGATCGCCTGCATCGCTTCCTGAACCGCCTTGAGCATGTCCTTTCTCTTGGGATCGACCGCGATCCCCTCGGGGGCTTGCGCGATCGGCTTGCCGGCGATGGCAAAAGACGTTCGATCCTGCTTCACGTAGTACGCAGCCACAGGCGAGTCGTCCATCGCGGCGTCGACCGCCCCGAGCTTCAGCTTCTGCACGGCGTCGGTGTCTGCCGGGAAGGTCTGGATGTTGATCTTGTTGCTGCTGCAGTCCGCGCCATTGGCCGCGGTAAGGGTGTCCTGCTCCGTGGTCGTGACCTGGACCGCGACCTTCTTACCACAGAGGCTCGAGATCCCGGTGATCCCCTCAGGATTGCCCGCCTTGACGAGGATGGACTGGCCGGCAGAGAAGTAGCCGACGAACGCCACTTGCTTCTGCCGGTCAGGGGTGATGCTCATCGCGGACATGATGGCGTCCCCTTTCTTGGCCAGCAGCGCGGGGATGATGGTCGAGAAGTCCTGCGTCTGGATGGTGGCGGTCAGGCCCATCTTGGCCGCGATCGCATTCGCGATGTCGACATCGAAGCCGACCGCTTTGTTGGTAGCGGGGTCGATGGACTCCTGAGGCGGATAAGTAGTGTCAGACAGGAACGTGATCGTTCCCGCGGTGATCAGGTTGGATGGGGCTTTCACGGTTCCGGAGCTCGGGCTGGAGGACCCTGTCCCGCTCGTGCCCCCACATGCCGCAACGATCAGTGCGGCGGCCACGACCACTGACACTCGCAACAGATTCGCTCTCATGCGCCGATTGTAGTCCGAGCCCCCGACGCGACTAGGTGGCCGGCCTGTGCTCGGCGCGCCATTCCTTCCAGTCGGCCCGCACGATCCTGGCCATCTTTGTCGCCGCTTCGCGCAGCCATGCCGATTTGCGGCGCTTGAGGTCGCCGAGGACCACCTTGCCCGCACCCCGCGTGCCGAGATGGATGTTGCCCGCCTCCCACCCCATCGCCCTCAAGAGCCTGCCTTCATCCCGCGGCTTCGGAAGCGAGTCGAGCTCGATTCGGCTGCAGTCGGGTGACAGGCGGCGCACGAGCCAGGCGTCGTGCACCTCAGTCAGCGGATCTGGGCAGCGCACAGCCGAGCCGGCCAGGTCCAGGTAGAAGATCCGGCCGCCGGCATGGTCCTTCTGAGCCCACTCCCAAGCCGAGGGAGCCAGCGCTTTGGCCTCGTGAGCGACGGCCGAGCCCTTCCATTCGGCGACCGCGACCAGGCGCTCGCGTCCAAGGCTCCCCAGACCTGACCGCCGCCGCACGAACCGCACCCGTCCCGCGCCATCCGGAAGCCGCTCGACGAGCAGGGTTTTGAGGTGAGGCGGCAGAGAACCGCGCGCGGATGGCAGGGCCTTTAAGCGCGCCCAGAAGGCGACCGGGTCGCGGAGTCTTCCCGTCGTCATCTTTCGCAGCCACCGATCGTTCTCTGCCAGGACCACGGGCCGGCCGCCGGCACGCAAGGCGCCGACGTACCCGGCGATGATCGCCCCGCACGCCTGCTTGAGGTCGATGTTCAGATGCCCCTCGGCCGCCGCGAGGCCGGCGCTGGTGGCCAGGCGTACGAGATCGAAGGTGAACGGCATCCGGTACGCCTCGTCGAAATCGCTGACCCCCCAGATGAGCCTCCCCTCCGCGTCTCGCCAGGTGCCGTAGTTCTCCACGTGAAGGTCACCGACCGCCAGCACCCGCGGGGCCTCGGCCAGGTCAGGGAGAACCTGCGGCGCGAGCTGCGCCCATCTATAGAAGGTCGCGCGAAGGAAGCTGAAGGTGTCGGCGGCCATCATCTCGTGCTTGTAGTCGAGCTCGTGCCGCCGCAGTGGGGTGTGCTCTCGAAGCCAGCCCTCGAATCTGCGTGTGGATTCGGTGATGTCGGGAGTCGCGGCCACTGCACGTATTGTCGGATGCAACCATCGAATCGACCGATGCCGGTTTGCGCAGAGGTGCCTAGTGCAGCGATTCGCCCGGCGCGGCACCCTCCCACGCGGTGGTCTCCCAGTTGTCCTGGCGCGCCGCCAGCGGCATCCATGGCGGCAGATCCATGAGGAGCTCTTGGGCCAGCGCGGCCGCGTACGGCTCGTAGCCCTTGCGAAGCTTCTTCAACCGGTCTCGAAATGCATCCGCATCGACCGCCATGCCGGCGCTCGACATGGCCTCGACCAGGGCCGCGAGCTCAGGCTCGGTCAGCCGATCGGGGACGTCAAACTTCGGCGCCGCCCTGAGGACCTGACTCAGGTCGCCAAGCGCGTGCCGTCCCATCGCGTACACCCGCCGGGCTTGCCATGTGCGGCCTGTGGCCTTGCCCGCCTGCCACAGGGCGGAGAAGTCGAGGATCGCGGTCAGCGCGGCGACCCAAGACTGGTTTTCGTGCTGCGAGCGGAAGTAGCAGAGAACCTGGTAGGAGAGATGGCTCTCCAGGAGCTCTGCGGTCCATTGCTCCCACGTGCCCATCAACGGGATCAGCTCGTTGACCTCGCCCGCGGCGATGGCGCGACGCAGCAGGTCGCCGGCGCTCGGCGGCGACCCGGCCCATTCGTCGAGCATCGAGATGGTCGTCTCCCGGCGCGAGAAGCCCTGATACAGAACAGGGAGATACGAGATGACGACCGCGAGGAACGCGAAACCCATGCCGGCCTCGGCGACGGTGACCAGTCGTGCGAGGTCCGTCTTGGGTGCGAAGTCTCCGATGCCAAGGGTCGTGAACGTCCACCCGCTGACATAGATCGCGGTGATCACGCTCGGAAAGTCGAATCCCGTCGCCCACAGCAGGAGGGCGAATCCCGTGATGAGGATCGCGCCCCACAGACCGATAAGGACGAGAAGGGAGATCGGTCCGTACGTGCTGAGGTACGCCTCGCGCTGCTCCCCCGCGCGCATCTGCCTGCCGACCGCTGCCCATGGCTTCCAGCTGACCTGGTAGAAGATTTTCGACACGCGCAAGCGTCCCGAGACGCGCCGCGGCAGGACGATGGTTTCGAACGCGTCTCTCAGGACGACGAAGACCAGAATGAGTCCAACAAGAGCGGCCAGCACATGCATCGTCAGATCAACCCTGACACCGCCGCGGAAATTCTGCGGACCAGGCTAGGGGCCCGCGGTGAGCGTCCCGCTCGAGCTCCTGAGCGCGAGCGCCAACGAGCCCAGCAGCTCGGCCCGTTCCACGAATACCGCCGGCACGACATCAACCCTTTCAGCGGCGGCGAGTACAGCGTGCCGCCGGACTGATTCCCGTATCGGTTGGAGCAAGAGCTCGCCGGCGCGGCTCAAGAGGCCGCCGATGATGACCCGCTCCGGATTGATCAGGTTGCACAGACCCGCGACCGCGACGCCGATCTCCCGCCCGGCGTCGGAGATCGCGCGCCGGCAGCGAACGTCGCCGGCTGCAGCGAGCTCGATGACGCGAGCAAGGTTCGGCGCCTCCTGACGGGCCTCACTCACGAGCCGGATGATGGCCGGGCCGGATGCGACCGTCTCCAGGCAGCCGCGGTTTCCGCAGTAGCAAAGCGCTCCCGCTTGATCGAGGGTTGTGTGTCCAATCTCGCCCGCGGTTCCCGACGCGCCCCTCAGCAGCCTGCCGTCGATGATGATGCCCGCGCCGATGCCGGTCGCAGCCTTGATGTAAGCGAAGTTCGAGCAGTCGCGGCCGGCGCCCCAGGTCAACTCGGCAAGCGCGCCACAGTTCGCGTCGTTCTCGATTTCGACGGGCAGACCGAGGCGCCCGCGCATCGCATCGCCGATATGAAGGCCGAGCCAACCGGGCAGGATCGTCGCCGACCCGACCGCCCCCCGCACGCGGTCAACGGGCCCTGGGATACCGATTCCGGCGCAGGTGACCAGGGCGCGCTCCACGCCGGCTTCAGCCAGCACCTCGTCGACCATGCGAGCCGATGCATCGAGCGCGTCCTCAGCGCGGTGGTTGACGTCCATGTCTTGCGTGCGCTCCGCCAGCACGTTGTGCGCGAGATCGGCGAGAGCCACTTGCACGTGGCTGTGCCCGAAGTCGATGCCGACGACGGCTCCGGGCGCGTAGTGGAGCACCAGCTGAACGCCAGGCCGCCCGCCGCGGGCGCCCGGCGCCCTGCCGTCCACCTCGAACACCAGGCCGGCATCTTTCAGCTCCGCGACGAGGGTCGAGACCGTCGTCCGCGACAGGCCCGTCGTCCGTGCGATGTCCGCCTGGCTGGTTCGGCCAAGGGCCCGCAGGACCTCGACGACCCGGTCGCGGTTTCGCCCCCGGAGCCACGCGAGCGTCCCGTCCCCTTTCCGGTTCGCGGCTCTTCTTTCCACCCGGGACGAATCATGGCCCCATCCCAAGGTTTGTCAAGGCTTCGGACATGCTTGGACGGCGCTTTAACGATCTCTTGACAAACTCCCCAGCCTGAGCAATGCTCTGCTCGGCGGCGTCTCCGCCAAGGCCGCTGAGTAGGTACCTGGTTGCCGGCGCACTCTCGCCCCGGGACCGCCGGGAAGAAGGCAACAGGTAGCGCTTACAGAGGAGAGATCCAGATTGAGGTTCGCCAAACTCGTCCCGACGCTCGTGCTGGTCGGGTTCGTCGTGATGGCGTGTGGTGGCAGCGGCAACGGGGGAACGACCCCGAAGAAGATCGCGCTGCTGCTGCCAGAGTCGAAGACGGCCCGCTACGAGAGCAAGGACCGGCCGTTCTTCACCGACAAGCTGAAGGCGCTGTGCTCCGACTGCCAGCTGATCTACAGCAACGCCAACCAGGACGCGCCGACGCAGCAGACCCAGGCGGAGGCCGCCCTCACCAACGGCGCCAACGTCCTCGTGCTCGACCCCGTCGACGGCGCGGCTGCCGCGGCCATCGTCGCCAAGGCCAAGGCCAAGAACGTCCCAGTAGTGTCATATGACAGGCTGATCCTCGGCACCGCCGACCTCAACTACTATCTGTCGTTCGACAATGCGGCCGTTGGCGCTCTGCAGGGCACCGCGCTGCTCACCGCTTTGAACGGCAAGGCGAACGCGAGCGTCGTGATGATCAACGGCGATCCCGCGGACAACAACGCCAAGCTCTTCAAGCAGGGAGCGCACAGCATTCTCGACGGCAAGGTTCAGATCAAGAAGGAGTACGACACCCCTTCTTGGAGCCCGGACACAGCCCAGAAGGAGATGGCCGGCGCCCTCGTCGCCCTTGGCAACAAGGTTGACGGAGTCCTGGCCGCGAACGACGGCACCGGCGGCGGCGCCATCGCAGCCATGAAGGCTGCCGGCGTCAAGCCGCTCCCCCCTGTCACCGGACAGGACGCGGAGCTCGCCGCCATCCAGCGCATCCTCGCCGGCGACCAATACATGACCGTCTACAAGGCGATCAAAGCTGAGGCCGAGGCGGCGGCAACGCTGGCCTACGACCTGGCGACAGGCACCGCGGTGCCGACGTCGATGACCAACGGCAAGACCGTCAACAACGGAGCCAAGGACATCCCTTCGGTTCTGCTGACCCCGGTTGCGGTCACGAAGGCCAACATCAAAGACACCGTCGTCGCGGACGGCTTCTGGACCAAGGCCGATATCTGCACTGCGGATTTCGCGACCGCTTGCACTGCGGCAGGAATCTCGTAACCTAACCACTCGGTGAGTGAAACTGGCGGGTGGCCGGCGGGCCACCCGCCTTCCGTTCCGGCTCCGGTTCCGACTGAACGCCAGCCGATACTCGAGCTGCGCTCCATCAGCAAGCACTTCGGCGCCGTGCAGGCCCTGTCCAGCGTCGACTTCGAGGTCTACCCCGCAGAAGTAGTCGCGCTCGTCGGCGACAACGGCGCCGGCAAATCGACCCTGGTCAAGACCATGGCCGGAATCAACATCCCGGACTCAGGCGAGATCTGGTTCGAGGGCAAACACGTCGCCATCCACGGCCCCCGCGAGCCGGCCGCCCTCGGCATCTCCACCGTCTACCAGGACCTGGCCCTGTGCGACAACCTCGATGTGGTGGCCAACCTGTACCTCGGACGCGAAGAGATCCAGCCGCCCGTGCCGCTGCTCAGCGAGGAACGCATGGAGCATCGCGCACGCGAGGTTCTCACCAGCCTGGACGTAAAGATTCCCAGCGTCCGCAACCCCGTCGCCGCGCTCTCGGGCGGCCAGCGCCAGTCCGTCGCAGTCGCGCGCTCGGTGATGTGGAAGGCCAAGGTCGTCATGCTCGACGAGCCGACAGCGGCGCTCGGCGTTCAGCAGACAAAGCAGGTCCTAGAGCTCGTGCTGCGTCTTCGCAACCAGGGGCTGGGCGTGATCCTCATCAGCCATAACCTCGCCAACGTGTTCGAGGTGGCGGACCGCATCGTGGTGCTGCGGCTGGGCCGGAGGGTCGGCACCTTCGACCGCAGCAAGATGTCTGAGGAAGCCGTCGTGGCGGCGATCACAGGCGCCGAGTTCGGCAAGTTCCAACCCCAAGCGTGAGCGTCGCGGCCGCTCCGCAGGTCAGCCTTCGCGAGACCCTGCTGACGCCGTGGCGCCGGATCCGGTCTGGCGACATCGGCTCGCTGCCGGTCCTCGCCGGCCTGGTGCTGATCTGGGCGGTATTCGACATCCTCAACCCGAACTTTCTGACGCCGCTCAACCTCACCAACCTGACCGTTCAGATCACCGACATCGGCCTGGTATCGACCGGCATCGTCCTCGTCCTTCTATTGGGCGAGATCGACCTCTCCGTCGGCTCGGTCTACGGGCTGGGCTCGGCCGTGATGGCGGTGCTGAACGTCAAGATGGGGATTAGCGCGGTCCCGGCGGTGATCGGCGGCATCCTCACGGGGACCCTCATCGGACTCCTCCACGGATTCTGGTTCACGCGCTTCCGCATCCCTTCCTTCGTGGTCACACTGGCTGGCCTCCTCGCATGGTTTGGGCTACAGCTGCGCGTCCTCGGCGAGACGGGAACCATCAACATCTACGACCCCAACATCGACGCCCTGGCCGGGAAGTTCTTTTCGCCTGCCTTTGGCTGGGCGCTCGCCGCGGTCGTGGTCGCCATCCTCACTGTCGAGCTGTTCGTCAGGCGGCGCCGGCGCGCGACGGCCGGCCTCGTGCAGAACGTCCTCGTCCTCGAGCTCGGTGGCCTGGTCGCAGTCGCCGCCGCGATCTTCGTGGCAACCGGGGTTCTGGCGTCTGACCGCGGGGTGCCGCTCGCGCTCCTCATCCTCCTCGGGTTCATCGTCACCTTCGACCTCATCACCAAGCGGACGAGGTTCGGGCGTCACATCTACGCGGTGGGCGGCAATGCCGAGGCGGCCCGGCGGGCGGGCATCTCGGTGAACGGCATCCGGATCGCGGTCTTTGCGATCGCCGGCACCATGGCCGCCATCGGCGGGATCTTGGGCGCCTCCCGCCTCCTGGCCGTCAACTACTCGTCTGGCACGGGCGACATCCTCCTCGACGCCATCGCGGCCGCGGTCATCGGCGGCACGAGCTTGTTCGGCGGCCGGGGCACGGTCTGGTCGGCCCTTACCGGGTCGCTGGTCATCGGGTCGATTGGGAATGGCCTGGCGCTGCTGAGCGTGAGCGCTGACATCAAGTACATGATCACGGGCGCCGTCCTGCTGGCAGCCGTGACCATCGACGGGGTGGCGCGACAAGGGCGGCAGCGAGCGGGGCTTTAGAAGCCGCCGGCTTCGGGCAGGTAAGTCGTCCTCCCCACCACCGCCACCGTATTGGGGGCCTGATTGGGAATGGCCCTGGCGGGGAAACCTTTTAGTAGTTATGAGTCAAGGAGACCCCAAGATGCCCAAGTCCGAACTGCTTCCCGTCATGCCTATGGACGATGTGGTCGTCCTGCCTCACATGACCGTCACCCTCGCCGTCGAGGGCGATACGGCCAAGGCCGCCATCGAGGCCGCCCGACAGGGCAACCGCCTGATCCTCCTCGTGCCGCGGATCGACGGCCACTACGGCAGCATCGGCACCGTCGCCCGCCTGGGCGAGGGCGCCGAGCTCCCCACTGGAGCGGAGGCGTTCATGCTCCGCGGCGAGTACCGCGCCCGGCTGGGCAGCGGTCAGGCCGACATCGCCGGGGCCTTGTTCGTCAAGGCTGAACCGATCGTCGACCCGGAGCCGCCGACGGAGCGCTCGACTGAGCTCGCCCGGGAGTACCGCGCCATGCTCGAGAACCTGGTCGAGTCGCGAGGCGTGCCCCAGGTGGTGCAGTTCCTACGCGCCGCCCGGACGCCAAGCCACCTCGCCGACCTGGCGGGCTACTCGCCCGACCTGACCACCGAGCAGAAGCTCGAGGTGCTCGAGACCCTTGAGGTGGAGGAGCGCCTGACCAAGCTGATCGGCTGGACGAAGCAGATACTCGCCGACGCCTCGCTGAAGGAGAAGATCCGCAGCGACGTCGCCGAGGGCATGGAGAAGACCCAGCGCGAGTTCCTGCTCCGGCAGCAGCTTGAGGCAATCAAGAAGCAGCTGAACGAAGGCGGCAGCGATGTCGTCTCCACGTACCGCGAGCGGGTCGCGAAGGCTGGAATGCCAGACGGCGTGCGCACCGAGGTTGAGCGCGAGCTCGACCGCCTGGAGCGCACCAGCGAGCAGAACCCCGAGTACGGCTGGATCCGCACCTACCTGGACTGGATGCTGGACATCCCCTGGAACGTGCGCTCCGAGGACAACTACGACCTCAACGAGGCGCGCCGGATCCTGGACGAGGACCACACGGGTCTCTCGGACGTCAAGGACCGCATCATCGAGTTCCTCGCCGTTCGCAAGCTGCGCAAGGAGCGCGGCCTCGAAGTGCTCGGCGGCCGAGGCTCGGGCGCGATCATCACTCTGGTCGGACCTCCTGGCGTCGGCAAGACGTCGCTGGGTGAGTCGGTCGCCCGCGCGTTGGGGCGGAAGTTCACGCGCGTGTCGCTCGGCGGAATCCGCGACGAGGCGGACATCCGCGGCCACCGGCGCACCTACGTCGGCGCGCTCCCGGGCCGCATCGTGCGCGCCTTGAAGGAGGCGGGCACCAAGAACCCGGTGATCATGCTCGACGAAATCGACAAGGTCGGCAGCGACTGGAGGGGCGATCCTTCCGCTGCGCTGCTCGAAGTACTCGACCCCGCGCAGAACAACACGTTCCGCGACCACTACCTGGAGGTCGACCTGGACCTGTCCGAGGTTCTGTTCATTCCGACCGCCAACGTGTCGGAGACGATCCCAGCGCCCCTACTGGACCGCATGGAGCTCATCCGGCTCGACGGTTACACCGAACAGGAGAAGGTCGCGATCGCGAAGGACCACCTGCTCAAGCGGCAGGTCAAGCAGGCGGGTTTGAAGGACGACGAGGTCACAGTGACCGACGAGGCCGTCATGACGGTCATCACCGACCACACCCGCGAAGCAGGCGTGCGGAACCTCGAGCGCGAGCTCGGGAAGATCACGCGCAAGGTTGCGACCAAGGTCGCCACCGGGGCGCTGACGCCTCCGGTTGAGATCACGCAGCTGCGCGTTAAGGAGTTCCTTGGCAAGCCCAGGTTTGACAACGAGGTCGCGGCTCGGACCGCGGTTCCTGGCGTCGCGACCGGCCTCGCCGTGACCGGCACCGGTGGAGACGTCCTCTTCGTCGAGGCAACCTCAGTGAACAAGGAAGGAAACGGCAGCAGCCTCATCCTCACGGGCCAGCTCGGCGACGTGATGAAGGAGTCCGCGCAGATCGCCCTCTCGTTCGTCCGCTCGCACGCGGTAGATCTGGGGATCGAGCCGGGTGCCGTCGACAAGGCGTTCCACATCCACGTGCCCGCGGGCGCGGTGCCCAAGGACGGTCCGTCAGCCGGCGTGACGATGACGACCGCGATCGTGAGCCTGCTCACCGGTCGCGCGGTTCGGAGCACGGTCGGCATGACCGGAGAGGTCACACTGCAGGGCCTGGTGCTGCCAATCGGCGGCGTCAAGCAGAAGGTGCTGGCCGCTCACCGGATGGGGCTCAAGGAGGTCATCCTCCCGAAGCGCAACGAAAAGGACATCGACGACGTCCCCGAAAGCGTGCGCAATGAGATGACGTTCCACCTCGCGAGCCGCGTCGAGGAAGTGCTGAAGTTCGCGCTCGAAGAGCGCGCGTCCGCCGACCGAGCAGCCTAAGCTAACCTCCCCGCTATGCGGGGAGGTCGGCGCGCAGCGCCGGGTGGGGAGGCACGAGTTTGAAGATCCTCGTTCCGGACGTACCCCTCCGGCGCGAGATGGAGCCGCTCGCTGACGGCGTCGAGCTCGTCTCGGAGCCGGCTCCCGACGTGGAAGTCGTTCTGCTCGCTCCGGAGCTCTGGCACGACCTGCCGGGGCTCTTCAGACAGCTGCCCCGCCTCCGGCTGATCCAATCGTTCAGCGCCGGCGTGGACTCGATTCTGCCCGCGGTGCCGCCGGGGGTCGTGCTGTGCAATGCACACGGCGTGCACGACATCTCGGTTGCGGAGTGGGTGGTGGCCGCGATCCTCGCCATGCAGCGGCGGCTGCCGGAGTTCGTCGACCTCCAGCACCGCGCCGAATGGAAGCGGGACCTCGCTGATGGCGTCGGCGACCTCGAGGGTCAAAGCGTCGTCGTCGTCGGCTACGGTTCGATCGGACGCGCGGTGGCCGCGCGGCTCGCGCCATTCGGCGCGCGCGTGGTCGGTGTCGCGCGGCATCCGCGCGAAGGTGCCCAGTCGACAGTCGCGCTGCCGCGTCTGCTCCCGGACGCGGACATCGTGGTCAACCTGCTGCCCCTCACGTCCCAGACGGAGAAGTTCATGGACCGCGCGTTCTTCGCACAGATGAAGCCCGGCTCGCTGCTGGTGAATGCCGGTCGCGGCCCAACTGTCGACATCGAGGCTCTGTTGGACGCACTAACTGCCGGCCGCATCCGCGCCGCGCTTGACGTGACGGACCCGGAGCCGCTGCCTGCCGACCATCCACTCTGGCGAGCGCCTAACGTGCTCATCACCCCCCATATCGCGGGCACGGTGGCGAAGTGGGAGGAGCGTGCGTACCGTTTCGCGGGCGAGCAGATCCGCCGTTACGCGGCAGGCCAACCGCTGCTCGGCGTCCAGACCGGGAATACGCCAGCCGCGCGCGGGCTTGCCAATTGATGTGAGCAAGACCGGACGCGAGATCCTCGAGGCGTCGAGGGTGATCGCCGTGGTTGGCGCGTCGCGCGATCCGAACAAAGCCGGTGGTTCTGTGCCCGCGGGGTTGCAGCAGCGCGGCTTTCGGATCATCCCCATCAATCCGTACGCCGACACCTTGTTCGGCGAGCGCGTCTATCGCTCGCTGGCGGAGGTGCCCGAGCTGGTCGACATCGTCGACGTGTTCAGGCCTGCCGCCGAGGCGCCGGATATCGCGAGGCAGGCAGTCGCCATCGCTGCCAAAGTGCTATGGCTGCAGCTCGACATTCGGTCGGACGAAGCGCGGCGGATCGCGGAAGCGGCAGGGCTCGACTACGTCGAGGACGAGTGCACCGGAGTGACGAGCTCTATATACCGAATCAGAAAGAAGGCCGCGGCTTAACTTAATCTCCACTCGTGGCCAGGCGCCGTCCCCAACATCGCCAGCGCGACCGCAGCGTCGAATGCGAGCTTAAGTTTCGAGTCGCGGGGTCGCGTGAGCACACCCGGCTGCGTGCCCTGCTGCGCAAGCGGGGGGCCCGGCGCGAGGGCAAATATGACGAAGAGAACTTCCGCTTCCATGGACCTGGCAAGTCGACACGCCGCACGACGCTGAGGCTGCGCGTCTTCGACGGCGGCCCGCGTGGCGTGCTGACCGCGAAGGGTCCCGCCGAGTTCGTGGGCGGCGTCAAGGTACGAGAGGAGACCGAGGTCGAAGTCAAGGACGCGCATGCGACCCTCGACCTGCTGGCGGAGCTCGGCTTTCAGGTCGAGTTCACTTACAAAAAGCACCGTGACATGTGGACGCTGGACGGCGTGGTGACAATCACCCTCGACACCCTCGAGTTCGGGTCGTTCGTGGAGCTGGAGGGGCCGCTCGAGATCCTGCCTGAGAAGGCGCGAAGCCTCGATCTCAACCCGAGCACCGCGGTGAGGGACAGCTATTCGGTGCTCGCGCGCAAGCACCTGGCGCAAACGCGAAAGAAGGCCGCGCCCGTGGCCTAGTTGTTCGCCGGTCCCACCCAGACCGTCTGGATGTTCGTGAACTCCTTGATCCCGTAGCTCGACAGCTCGCGTCCGTAGCCGGATTTCTTGACGCCGCCGAACGGAAGCCGGGCGTCGGAGGCGACCATGCCGTTGATGAACACCAATCCGGCCTCCACCCGTTCCGCTAGCTTGCGGCCGCGTTCGACGTCCGAGGTCCAGATGCTCGAGCCCAAGCCGAATCCGGAATCGTTGGCCACGCGCAGTGCTTCTTCCTCGTTGCTCACTCGAATCACCGCCGCGACCGGCCCGAAAGTCTCCTCGTGGTACACCGGCATGCCGGGCCGCACGTCAGTAAGCACCGTGGGCTCGAAGAAGTTGCCCGCGCCGTCGAGGCGCTTGCCACCGGTCAGCGGGCGCGCGCCGAGACGCACAGATTCCCTGACCTGACGCTCGAGATCGTCGACCAGGTCCGGGCGCGCGAGCGGACCGACCTGGACGCCGCGATCCTTGGGATCGCCGACCTTGAGCGCCTTGACGGCGCCGGCAAAGAGCTCCTCGAACTCGTTGGCGACCGACTCCACGACGATGAAGCGCTTGGCCGCGATGCAGCTCTGGCCGTTGTTCTGGTTGCGGGCACGGCAGGCGACCGTCGCCGCGGTCTTGACATCGGCATCCGCCAGGACGATGAACGGATCCGAGCCTCCAAGCTCGAGCACTGACTTCTTGATCGTCTTGCCGGCCGTCGCTGCCACTCGCGAGCCCGCGGCCTCGGATCCCGTCAGCGTCACGCCCGCCACGCGATTGTCGGCAATGATCTCGTCCACAACCCCAGAACCGACGAGCAGGGTCTGAAAGACGCCCTGCGGCACGCCGGCCTCCCGGAAAACCTCTTCGATGGCGATCGCAGACTGGGGCACGTTGGAGGAGTGCTTGAGAAGCATCACGTTCCCCGCGGCGAGTGCGGGCAGCCCGGCCCGAAACGCCTGCCAGAAGGGGAAGTTCCACGGCATGACCGCGAGGATCACCCCAAGTGGCTGGAACCTGACGTAGCTCAGCGTCGCCGTGCTCTCCGCCGGCTCGTCCGCCAGGAGCCTCGCGGCGTTGTCGGCGATCCAGGCCGCAGTCCACGCGCACTTCTCGATCTCGCCCTCGGCCTCGACGATGGGCTTGCCCATCTCGGCAGTCAGCAGGGCGGCATAGCGAGCCCTGTCAGCCCTGAGGACTCCGGCGACCGAGCGCAAGAGGGCCGATCGCATGTCCACGCCGACGTCTCTCCACGCTTGGCGCGAGGCCCAGGCGCGAGCGATCGCGTCCTCGATGCCGGCCGCGTCGAGCTCGGGAAAGTGGGCGAGCTCCTGGCCGGTTGCCGGGTCGATCGAGCGCAGCGTCCCCACCGCACCAGATTACGTGCTCGCGGGAAAGTACGATTTACCCGTGGCTCGCGCACCGGTCAAGCGGAGACCAGCAGCCTCGTCCCCACCTGGCCTCCAGGGGCTGCCGGCCGACGGCAGAAAGCGGGTCGTCATCGAGGCCGTATCGCCTGAGATCGACGCCGGGCGTTTCCCGGCCAGGAGGACGGTCGGCGAGAAGGTCACCGTCGAAGCCGACGTCTTCGCCGATGGCCATGACGCCCTGGCCTGCGTCATGCGATATCGGCACGAGTCTGCCCCAGAATGGACCGAGGTCCCGATGACGGCCCTTGTCAACGACCGGTGGCGAGCCGAGTTCACAGTCACCGAGCTCGGGCACTATGTGTTCACGGTCGAGGGTTGGATCGACCCGTTCGAGACGTGGAGCCGCCAGTTCGCCAAGCGGGTCGAGGCGGGCCAGGATGTGACGCAAGAGCTCGAGGTGGCGGCTCGTCTGGTTGAAAGCGCCGCCGCTCGCGCATCAGGTCCTGAGGCGGCGAAGCTGATGGCTTACGCCGCCCAGCTGCGAAAGGGCAAGGCCGCCGCAGCCGCGGCCCTCGCTTCAGACCTGGCCGAGCTCATGGACCGGAATGCCGATCGCAGCCGGTCCGTGACTCATGGTCGCGACCTGCGCGTGTTCGTGGAACCGGAACGCGCGCGGTACAGCTCCTGGTACGAGATGTTTCCAAGGTCGGCCGGCAAGGGCGGCAAGCACGGCACCTTCCGCGACGTCGAGGAATGGCTGCCGTACATATCGGGCATGGGATTCGACGTCCTGTACTTCCCGCCCATCCACCCCATCGGCCGCACGCACCGCAAGGGCGCGAACAACAACCCCCTGGCCAGGCCCGACGAGCCCGGAAGCCCCTGGGCCATCGGCTCCGAGGAGGGCGGGCACAAGTCAGTCCACCCGCAGCTGGGGACTCTGGACGATTTCCGCCGCCTGCTCAAGGTCGCTGGAGAGCACGGGCTGTCGATCGCGCTGGACATCGCATTCCAGTGCTCGCCCGACCATCCCTATACGAAAGAGCACCCCGAGTGGTTTCGCCATCGCCCTGACGGTTCGATCCAGTACGCCGAGAACCCGCCCAAGAAATACGAGGACATCTATCCGTTCGACTTCGAGTGCGAGGCATGGCCGGAGCTGTGGGCGGAGCTGCTCTCGATCGTCGAATTCTGGATCGACCAGGGCGTTAAGATCTTCCGCGTCGACAATCCGCACACCAAGCCGTTCCCGTTCTGGGAATGGCTGGCCGGCGAGATCAAGCGCGAGCATCCTGAGGTGATCCTTCTCTCCGAAGCCTTCACGCGCCCGAAGGTGATGTACCGGCTCGCGAAGGCCGCATTCAGCCAGTCGTACACCTACTTCGCGTGGCGCAATACGGGCTGGGAGCTGACGCAGTACTTCACGGAGCTGCGGTCGGCGCCCGTACGCGAGTTTCTTCGCCCCAACCTCTGGCCGAACACCCCCGACATCCTCACCGAGTACCTGCAGACAGGTGGGCGGCCCGCGTTCTCCGCGCGCCTGGTGCTGGCGGCGACGCTGGGCGCGAGCTACGGCATCTACGGGCCCGCGTTCGAGCTCTGTGAAAACCGCGCCAAGGAGCCTGGATCGGAGGAATACCTCGACTCCGAGAAGTACCAGATCCGGAGCTGGAACCGCGACAGCCCCGACAGCCTGCGCGAGCTGATCACTCTGATCAACAACGTGCGCCGCGAGAACCCCGCGCTGCAGAGCGACAAGGGTCTGATGTTCCACCCCACCGAGAACGACCAGATCGTCGCCTACACGAAGAGCACCGACGATCTGGCGGACGTCGTCCTCACCGTGGTCAACGTCGACCCTCATCACAGGCAGATCGGAATGGTCACGCTGCCGCTCGAGGCGCTTGGCATTGACCGCGACCGCAGCTTCCAGGCGCACGAGCTTCTGAGCGGCGCGCGCTACCTGTGGAACGGGCCTCGCAACTACGTGGAGCTCAGTCCCCAGACATCGCAGGCCCAGATCTTCCGTTTTCGCCGCCGCATCCGCAGCGAACACGACTTCGAGTACTTCCTGTGATCGCCGGGCGCGCGGAGGGCGCACTTCAGGTCCAGACAGGAGTCCGGCGCCGAAAGCAGGAAACGTTCACGCTCGACGACGACCCGCTCTGGTACAAGGACGCGCTCGTCTACGAGCTACACGTGCGCGCGTTCTACGACAGCGACGGCGACGGCAGCGGCGACTTCCGGGGTCTGGTCGAAAAGCTGCCTTACCTGCAGGACCTGGGCGTGAACGCGATCTGGCTGCTGCCTTTCTACCCGTCGCCAATGCGTGACGACGGCTACGACATCGCCGACTACACCGATGTCAACCCGATGTACGGCTCTTTGGGCGACATTCACCAGTTCATCAAGGATGCGCACCGGCGCGGGATCCGCGTCATCAACGAGCTCGTCTGCAACCACACGTCCGACCAGCATCCGTGGTTCCAGCGGGCGCGCCGGTCTCGCGCCGGCAGCGGGGCTCGCGAGTTCTACGTGTGGAGCGACACCAACCAGCGCTACCAGGACGCGCGGATCATCTTCAAGGACTTCGAGGTCTCGAACTGGACCTGGGACCACGTCGCCGGCGCGTACTACTGGCACCGCTTCTACTCGCACCAGCCGGACCTGAACTTCGACAATCCAAAGGTCAAGGAGTCGGTGCTGAAGGCGCTGGACTTCTGGCTCGATTCCGGCATCGACGGCGTGCGCCTCGACGCGATCCCTTATCTCTTCGAGCGCGAAGGCACCAACTGCGAGAACCTGCCGGAGACGCACCAGTTTCTGAAGGAGATGCGCCGCCACGTCGACTCGCACTACTCGAACCGCATGCTCCTGGCCGAGGCCAACCAGTGGCCCGAGGACGCAGTCGCCTACTTCGGCGAAGGCGACGAGTGCAACATGTCCTTCCACTTCCCACTCATGCCGCGTCTGTTCATGTCGATCCGCATGGAGGACCGCTTCCCCATCGTTGACATCCTCGCCCAGACGCCATCGATCCCTGACAACTCGCAGTGGGCGCTCTTCCTCCGCAACCACGACGAGCTCACCCTCGAGATGGTCACCGACGAGGAGCGGGACTACATGTATCGCGCGTACACCCAAGACCGACTGGCGCGCATCAACCTCGGCATTCGCCGGCGCCTCGCCCCGCTGCTCGGCAACGACCGCCGGCGAATCGAGCTCATGAATGGGCTGCTCTTCTCGCTTCCGGGGACGCCGGTCCTCTACTACGGCGACGAGATCGGGATGGGCGACAACATCTTCCTCGGCGATCGCAATGGCGTTCGCACGCCGATGCAGTGGAGCGCCGACCGCAACGCGGGCTTCTCACGCGCCAACCGGCAGCGGCTCTATCTGCCGGTCGTGACCGACCCCGAATATCACTACGAGAGCGTCAACGTGGAGGCGCAGGCTCAGAACCCCCACTCCCTGCACTCGTGGATGAAGCGCCTGATCGCCCTGCGCAAGCGCCATCGCGCATTCGGCCGCGGCACGCTCGAGCTTCTCCGGCCGGAGAATCGGAAGGTGCTGGCATTCGTCCGCCAGTACGAGTCGGAGCAGATCCTCTGCATCGCCAACCTGTCGCGGTTCCTGCAACAGGTCGACCTTGATCTCAGCAAGTGGAAGGGGATGGTGCCGATCGAACTGTTCGGCGCCACCGAGCTGCCGACCATCGGCGACACCCCGTACTTCCTGACCCTCGGTCCGCACTCGTTCTATTGGTTCTCGCTGCAGCCGCGTGCCGTGCCAATCGTGTCCTCAGACGGTGCGGTGCCGGCCGCTGTGCTGCCCGAGATCAAGGTGACCGGCGGTTGGGATTCGGTCCTGTTCGGCTCGGCCAAGGAGCGGCTCGAAAGCGTTCTGCTCGGTTACATGCGGCAGCGCCGGTGGTTTGCCGGCAAGGCCCGCCGGCTGAAGTCCGCATCCATCGTCGACGCGATCGAGGTTCCCGGCGTCGACCGCAGCGCGTACCTGCTGACGATCCTGGTGTCGTATGCGGAGGGCGACCCCGAGACCTACCTCCTGCCGGTCACCTACGCCCACGCGGTGGAGGCGCCGCAGATTCTCGAACGGTGGCCTCACGCCGCGGTGACGTGGCTTCGCGTCCCGGCCGAGGAGCAGCGGGGCCTGTTGTACGACGCGCTTGGGCCGCCGGGCTTTGCCGAAGGCATTCTCAACATCATCGCCAAGCGAAGGCGGGCCGCCAGCTCGTCTGGAATGCTGGTCGGGTCGACCACGCGGGCGTTTGCGCAGCTGCGCGGGCCGGAAACGATCAAACTCGAGGCGGCGCTTTCGGTCGCCGAGCAGAGCAACAATTCGGTGGTCTTCGGAGAGCGTCTCATCCTCAAGGTGTTCCGCCGCATCGAGGAGGGCATCAACCCGGAGCTCGAGGTCGGCCGCTTCCTGACCGAAAAGACCAACTTCGCGCAGATCGCCCCGCTCGCCGGCAGCCTGGAGTACCGGCGCGACCGGGGTGAGCCGGTGGCGCTGGCGGTGCTTCAGGGCTACGTGCCCAACCAGGGTGACGCATGGCAGTACACGCTGACCACGCTCGCCCACTACCTGAAGGCGATGGAGGTGCCCGCGAGCGGCGATCCGCCCGCTCTGCCACACAACCTGATGCAGCTCAGCTCCATGGACCTGCCCGAGGCCGCCATCCGGACGATCGGCGCTTACCTCGATTCGGCCCGGCTGCTGGGGAGGCGCACGGCGGAGCTGCACACCGCGCTCGCCTCGGACCCGACAGACCAGGCGTTTGCGCCGGAGAGGATCTCGCCCCAGGACCAGCGCTCGATCTATCAATCTCTCAATGCGCTGGCGCTGCGCTCTCTGGAGCTGCTGCGGAGCCAGCTGAAGCGATTGCCCGACGACGCGAAGGACGAAGCGAATCGAGTTCTCGAGCTCGAGCCTCGCATCGCGCAGGCCCTGCGCGCATTTCTCGCGCGGAGACTGACGACGACCAGGATCCGCGTCCACGGTGACTATCACCTCGGTCAGGTGCTGTACACAGGCCACGACTTCGTGATCATCGACTTCGAAGGCGAGCCCACACGGACGCTCTACGAGCGCCGCCTGAAGCGGCTGGCCATGCGCGATGTCGCGGGGATGCTGCGGTCGTTCTCCTACGCCAGCCAGGCCGCACTGCGGTCGGAGCAGCTCCAGGCGGAGCTCCGTCCCCGGACTGAGGCGTGGGCCCGGTTCTGGGTCGACGCCGTATCGGCAGCGTTCCTGCGCAGCTACCTGACCAGCGCGGGGAATGCTTCGTTTGTGCCGCAGACGACCGAGGGCCTAGATCTGCAGCTCTCGACGATGCTGCTCGAGAAGGCGCTCTACGAGCTGCGCTACGAGCTCAACAGCCGGCCCGACTGGGTGAGGATTCCGCTGCGCGGGATCCTCGAGGTGGTCAACCCGGGATGATCGCGACCTCGCTGCTCACGCCGTTCGACCTGCACCTGTTCAACGAGGGCACTCACAGCCACCTGTACGAGAAGCTTGGCGCTCATCTGTCGACCGATCCCGAAGGCGCCTGGTTCGGTGTGTGGGCCCCCAACGCCGACGCGGTCAGCGTGATCGGCGACTTCAACGGATGGGACCGCAACGCGAACGCGCTCATGCCGCGCGAGCAGTCTGGAATCTGGGAAGGCTTCATCCCGGGTGTCAATCACGGGGCCATGTACAAGTTCCACATCCACTCCCGTGTCACGCGGATGGGCGCTGACAAGGCCGACCCGTATGCGGTGTACGCCGAGCAGCCGCCGCGCCAGGCGTCGATCGTCTGGGACCTGAGCTATGACTGGCGAGACCGCGACTGGATGTCCAGCCGCTCGCGCGCCAACGGCCGCCAGGCGCCCTGGTCGGTCTACGAGGTCCATCTCGGTTCATGGATGCGGGTGCCAGAGGAGGGCAAGGGCTGGCTTACGTATCGCGAGCTGGCGCCGCGCCTTGCCGACTACGCGCACCGGCTGGGCTTTACGCACGTCGAGTTCATGCCAGTCATGGAGCACCCCTTCTATGGTTCGTGGGGATACCAGGTGACCGGCTTTTTCGCGCCGACGAGCCGCTACGGCACGCCGCAGGACTTCATGTTCCTGGTCGACCACCTGCACCAGCACGGCATCGGGGTGATCCTCGACTGGGTCCCGTCCCACTTCCCTTCCGACGAGTTCGGGCTTCAGAACTTTGACGGCACGCACCTCTACGAGCACGCGGACCCTCGGCTGGGTGTCCACCCGGACTGGGGCAGCTCGATCTTCAATTACGGCCGCAACGAGGTCCGCGGTTTTCTGTTGAGCAGCGCCCTGAGCTGGCTGAACCGCTATCACGCCGACGGGCTCCGTGTCGATGCGGTCGCGTCGATGCTCTACCTCGACTATTCGCGCAAGCCCGGCCAGTGGCTTCCGAACAAGTTCGGAGGCAACGAGAACCTCGAGGCGGTCGATTTTCTTCGCCGCTTCAACATCGAGGTCTACAGAGAGCACTCGGACGTGCAGACGATCGCGGAAGAGTCGACGTCGTGGCCGCTGGTGTCGCGACCGACGTATCTTGGCGGGCTCGGTTTTGGAATGAAATGGGACATGGGCTGGATGCACGACACGCTGGTTTACATGTCGAAGGATCCTGTCCATCGCCGTTTCGAGCATCACCACTTGACGTTCCGCATGGTCTACGCGTTCTCGGAGAGCTACATGCTCCCGCTCTCACACGATGAGGTCGTGCACGGGAAGGGATCGCTGCTGTCGAAAATGCCCGGCGACGATTGGCAGAAGTTTGCCAACCTGCGGCTGCTGCTCGCCTACATGTATGCGATGCCCGGCAAGAAGCTGCTCTTCATGGGCGCCGAATTCGGACAGTGGAGCGAGTGGAACCATGAAGGCAGCCTCGACTGGCATCTCCTCGAACAGCCGATGCACGGCGGGTTGAGCAGGTGGACCGGCGATCTGAACCGCGTCATGCGTGAGGAGAAACCCCTTCACGAGCTGGATTTCGACCCCGCAGGCTTCGCATGGATCGACTGGACCGATGCGGAGCAAAGCGTTATCAGCTTCTTGCGCCGGAGCACGCAGGACGAGCTGCTCATCGCGGCCTTCAACTTCACCCCCGTGCCGCGGCACAACTACCAGATCGGGGCGCCCCTTCCTGGCCGCTGGCTCGAGCTTTTGAACAGCGACGCGCCCATCTACGGCGGCAGCGGGCAGGGCAACCTGGGTGGAGTCGACGCGGCCCCGGTCGGTCGCCACGGGCACCTGCACAGCCTGACCCTCACCCTGCCTCCTCTTGGTGCCATTTTTCTGAAACCAGACCGGGGCGACGGCGGCGAGCTGAACGAATAAGGCCCGGGAATCGACCCCTATCGGGGTTAATTGGTGAGTTAACGGGTGGATAATCCAGCCGGTACTGAGGTGTTACCGGGTTCTGGCCCTGCGCCGGGGGGACGCCGTCACGATGCTGAGGAGTGGGTTCGTCTTCTCATCGATAGCATCAAGGACTACGCGATCATCACCCTTGACACTACCGGCCATGTGACAACGTGGAACTCCGCCGCTGAGGGGATCAATGGGTACAAGGCGGAGGAGATAATCGGTCAGCATTTCTCTCGCTTTTATACGGACGAGGACATCAAAGCAGGCAAGCCAGGCCGAGAGCTATTTGAGGCCGCCCGGGTAGGCAGGCTCGAGGACGAAGGGTGGCGAGTCCGTAAGGACGGCAGCCAATTTTGGGCCAACGTCGTGATCACTGCGATGCACGACAAAGATGGCCGGCTTCGCGGATTCGGCAAGGTTACACGCGACATCACCGAGCGGAAGCACTCCGAAGACGCAATCCGTGCTCTCAACGAGCAGCTAGTCCAGCTCGTGGCCGACAGGACGGCAAGCAACGCCGATCAGGGCGAGCAAAAACGGCTCGTAGAGAGTCTGCTTCAGAACCTGAGCGACATGGGAGTAGGACTACTGTTGTCCACTAGCGGGACGGCCGAATCATTCAACGACGCCTTCGCTCGAATGGCCGGGTACGGCCCTGGACAGGGCCCACTCCCGCCGTTGGCGAAGCTCATCGCACCGGAGTACATGGACCAATTCCGTGAGCGACTTGCGGCGCGCGTAGCCGGCGTGGGCGATGTGGTCATCCAGGAGTGGGAGATCATCGCTCGCGATGGTCGTCGCATCCCCGTCGAGAGCATCTCGCGTTCTGAATTGATTGACGGCCAGCAGCACAGCGTGGCGATTGTGCTGGACATCACCTCCCGCAAGAAGGCCGAGCGAGCACTTGCCGGATCGCAGGCTCGCCTTCAGGCGATCATTGACACCTCCCTGACCGCGATCGTGACGATGGACAACCAGGGCGTCATCACCGATTGGAACCCGCAGGCCGAAGCAACCTTCGGCTGGCCGCGCCGGGAGATTGTGGGCAAGGTCCTCGCCGACACCATCATCCCACCGCAATACCGCGGCGCGCACCGTGCGGGGCTCGCGCGCTATCTGGCCAGCGGAGAGGGCCCGGTCCTGGGCAATGTCCTCGAGCTCACCGGGCTGGGGAAGGATGGCCGCGAGTTTCCGATCGAGCTCGCGATCTCACTGGCCTCAGCGCCCGGCGGCGAGCCGTTGTTCGTCGGTTTTGTGAGGGACATCACCACCCGCAAGGAGTCAGAAGTCGCGATCCGCGATCTCAACACGGAGCTGCAGATCGCAACTCAGCACAAGAGCGAGTTCCTCGCCAACATGAGCCACGAGCTTCGCACGCCGCTCAACGCGATCCTCGGCTTCTCTGAGCTGATGCTCGACGACACATCTGACAGGTACGACGCCAAGACGCGGCAGAAATTCCTCGCGCAAATCAATTCGAGTGGGAAGCATCTCCTGAGCCTGATCAATGACATCCTCGACCTGTCCAAGGTAGAGGCGGGCCAGATGACCTTGAATCTCGAGACGGTCTCGATCGTCGACGTCGTGCGCGAGGTTCTGAGCATCATTGAACCGCTTGCAACGAAGAAGCGAATCCGGATCAGCGCTGATGTCGCCGGTGCCGGCCAGCTCGACGCGGATGCGGGCAAGCTGAAGCAGATGCTCCTCAATCTCGTCTCCAATGCGGTCAAGTTCACGCCCGAGGTCGGCCTCGTGACGATCGAGGTACAGCGCCTCCAAAACGCGATCGAGATCTCGGTTGCGGACACAGGAATTGGAATCGCCGAGTCCGACCTCGGTCGGCTGTTCAAGGAGTTCCTGCAGCTGGAGACGGGCGCGGGTCGCCATCAGGAGGGAACCGGCCTGGGCCTGGCGCTCACCAAGCGCCTGGCCGAGCTCCACGGCGGCGATATCGGAGTCGTGAGCGAGCCAGGTAAGGGAAGCACCTTCACAATCAGGCTGCCGCTCCGGCCGGCGGACGCCGCGCTCCGCGCTCCCATACCGGCGCCTGCAACTTCAGGTGACGCACGCCCGCTCGTGCTGGTGGTCGAGGACAACCACCAGGCGGCCGAGCTCCTGGTGCGTCAGCTGGATGGCGGAGGCTTCCGCGCCGAGGTCGCGCTCAGCGGCACCGAAGCTCTGGCCAAGGCCCGCGAGATACGGCCGATCGCCATCACGCTCGACATCCTGCTGCCTGGAATCGACGGCTGGGACGTGCTGGAACAGCTCAAGCGCGATGAGGCTACGCGCGATATCCCAGTGGTGGTCATCAGCGTCCTCGACAGACCTGAGCTCGGACGCGCCCTCGGCGCCATGGACTATTTCGTCAAACCCGTAGATGGCAAAGCTCTGCTGGCGCGCCTGAGCGAATACACGTTCATGAGCAGGGTTGGGACCGAGGTGACACGCGTCCTCCTCGTCGATGACGAGCCAGCCAACCTGCAATGGCTCGAAGGAGTGCTGAAACCTGCGGGATTTTCCGTGATCTCAGCACATGGCGGTCGCGAGGGCATCGACCTGGCCAGGGAGAACCTGCCGCACCTTATCCTTCTCGATCTGATGATGCCCAACGTGAGCGGCTTCGATGTGGTGGAAGCTCTGCACGAAGACGAGGCGACCCGCTCGATCCCGATCATGATCCTCACCGCCAAGGACCTGACCGATGATGACAAGCGTCTGCTCAACGGTCATGTGGCGGCCATCGTGGCGCGGCGGTCTACCGCGGCAACGGACCTCGTGGGCTGGCTCAACCGGCTTATGGCCGCACGGAGAGGGAGCACTCTTGATTCCCGAGCGGGGTAGCGGATGAAAAATCTCAGATTGGTCCTGTCGGCCGTCGCGATTGGACTGCTCGCCGGCGTCCTGCTCGACGTTGGGACCTTTCTCGTCGCGCGATACGGCCCTGAGGCGGACGGATGGTCGTTTCGGGGCAATGGCGCACTCTCCATCCCGTTCGGTCTGGGGCCGGCCATTCTTGCCGGGTTCTGGGCCGGGCTCGTGTTCCGCTTCCGCGGGTTCGGACGCTGGCTCGCGCTCGGTCTGGTTGCCGCGCTGGTCGGGACCGCGTTGCTGTTGATCAGCGTCGTCGTGCTCGTGCTGTTCAACTCCGATGGAGCTGGCGTATCGAACGCCATGACGTACTTCATCCTCGCCTGGATGGTGCTGGCTCCGATCCTGGCCGCTGTTGTACCGGCCCCGAGAGAGCATCCGGCGCGGCCGGAGCTGGCCGGCCACGTTGGTGCAGGGATCCTCATCACTGTGGCCCTGGTCGTCGCTTTCTCCGTCGCGTCGCTGGTGCTCGCGCCGGGTTCCTAGGCCCCTGGTTGGACTGTCAGCGGGCCTCCGAACCGATTGGTCTGGCCGCTCTCGGCACGTATGACGTGCATGACGGCGTTGATCAGCGCGAGGTGTGAGAAGGCCTGCGGGAAGTTGCCGAGGTGGCGGCCGCTGCGGGGGTCGATCTCCTCGGCGTAGAGCTGCAGCGGGCTCGCGTACGAGAGCAGCTTCTCGCAGAGCTCCCGCGCACGGGTGATCTCTCCGATCTCGCACAGCGCCGACACCATCCAGAACGAGCAGATGGTGAACGTGCCCTCCTCGCCCGACAGGCCGTCATCGGTCTGCTCGGTGCGGTAGCGCAGCACCATCCCGTCGTCGGTCAGCTCGTCGGCGATCGCGAGCACGGTTGCCCTCACGCGAGGATCGTCGGGCGGCAGGAAGCGCACCAGGGGGATCAGCAGCACCGACGCGTCCAGCGCGGTCGCTCCGTAGTGCTGCACGAACACCCCGCGTGAGTCGACGCCATTTGTGCAGATGTCGCTTTTCATCTCATCCGCCGCTTCTTGCCAGCGCGTGGCCAGGTCGAGATCTCCGTGCAGCTCCGCAAGGCGGGCACCCCGATCGCAGGCGACCCAGCACATCAGCTTCGATGACGTGAAATGCTTCGGCTCGCCGCGAACCTCCCAGATGCCGCGATCCGGCGTCTTCCAGTTCTCGATGGCCGCTTCGACGGATCGCTTCAGGATCGGCCACACGACCTCTGGCAGGTAGTCCCTCGACTTGGTGTGGAGGTACACGGAGTCGAGGACGGCTCCCCAAACATCGTGCTGCTTCTGCGAATACGCGGCGTTGCCGACGCGGACGGGATGCGATCCCTCGTAGCCGCTCAGGTGGTCGATGGTGCGTTCGGGCAGCTCGCGCTCGCCGCCGATCCCATACATGATCTGCAGGTCCTGCTGTCCAGCGGCGACATCCGCGATGAAGTAGAAAAAGTCGTTGGCTTCACGAGCGAAGCCGAGCGTGTACAGGCCCCACAACATGAAGGTGCCGTCGCGGATCCACGTGTAGCGATAGTCCCAGTTGCGCTCGCCGCCGATTGTTTCCGGCAGCGATGTCGTGGGGGCCGCGAGCAGCGCCCCGGTCGGGCTATATGTCAGGCCCTTCAGCGTCAGCGCGCTGCGCTGTAGGTAGCTCTGCCACGGGTGCTCAGGAAAGTCGCCGCGGTTGATCCACTCGCGCCAGAAGTCGGCAGTGCGCTCGGTCCGGGCGAAGGCCTCGTCGGCGTTGGCCGGAGGCGGGTGCTCCGCCCAGAACTCGCTCGTGGCCGAATACTGGGACCGCGGCCAGGCGAGCGCGACATACGCTTTCTCCCCCTGACGCAGGGTAGTGGTGGCATGTGCGCCGGGTCCCTCGAAGCCCATGCGCAGATCTGTGACCAGTCGAAGCGGAATGTCGCCGTCGCCGCCTTTGGCCACGGCCTCTCCGTAGCCAGGCCCGGAGTACTCCCAGTGCGCGGCAGTCTGCCCGTAATCGAAGACGGGATGGCAGTCGAGGCTCAGCTCGACGCTGCCGACGACGCACTTCGCGGTGCGCAGGAGGATGTGCTCGGCCTCGTGGTCGGTGGGTGGCCGCCGGTGCGTCCCCGAGCGCCGCTGGCTGTGATACCAGGGCCCGATGCATAGCGCGTCGCGGACGATGAGCCAACCGGTGCGCGTGCGCCAGGTGGTTTCCAGGACGAGCGTGCCGGGCAGGTAGCGTCGCCCGGCGGGGACCATGACTCCGCTGGGTGCAAAACGGAAGGCGCCGGCCGCGCGGTCGAGCATGGCCGCAAACACGCTCGCGCTGTCCGGGCGCGGAACGCACATCCATTCCACCCGTCCGCTCGGTGCGATGAGCGCGTTGACCTCGCAGTCGGAGAGGAAAGCGAACTCGGCGATGGGCGGGAACGCGCTGGCGATGCCGGAGGCGAACGGGGCGGGCATAGCTTCAACAGTCGCCTCGCTCTCGCCGTTGAACCCCGGCTTGATCGCCTGTCCAAGGACATCGACGCGGACTTTTCCTGCCATCTCTATTTCACCTCAGCCTCGTGGGAAAGCGATCATATGCCGCCGGCCCCGGGCTTGTATCGAGGCAGATGCAGTGCGCCCCGAAGGGCGTTGCGCACCCGATCTAAGACCTCGTCCACGTCCCCGACGCCACTCACCTCCGCGACCGGCACGCCGCTCCGGCGGTAGTGGTCGAGCACAGGCGCCGTCCGCGAGTGGTACTCGTGCATGCGTTCCATGATGGCTTCGCGGGTGTCGTCCGCCCGCCCCTCGACTGCCGCCCGGTGAAGAAGCCGGTCGACCAGCAAGGGTTCCGGCACATCCAGGGCGACTACGAAATCGACGTTGCGTCCGAGCTTCGCGAGCATCCGATCCAGAGCCTGCGCTTGCTTGATGGTCCGCGGGAAACCGTCCAGGAGCACGCTCGTGCCCGGTTCGATGCGGCGCAGCCGGCTCTCCACGATCCGGTCGATCAGGTCGTCGGGAACCAGGTCTCCGGCGGCCATGATTCGCGCGGCCTCCTTGCCGACCGGGCTGCCATGCGCGGCCTCGGAGCGCAGGATCTCCCCGGTCGACAGATGCGCCATGTCGAATTCTCTTTCGAGGCGGGAAGCCTGGGTGCCCTTGCCACTTCCGGGAGGGCCGAATATGAGGCCGATCACTTATCTGCGCGTCTCCCTACGCTCGGGCAGCGCTATCGACCAACGCCGCTGCCACCACCGCCTGGCCTCGTCGTTCAACAGCTCGTGGACAGCCGGATGCGGGCCCGCTGGCTGGCCGGCCTCGCTCAGCGCGAGCCATCGTCGAGTGACCTCGACATAGACGTCAGCTTCCGTCCAGCCCGGCAGCTGTTCAAGCACCTTGTGACGGCGGATCGCTTTGGCGATCGGCGTGTACACGGTGTCGTACCAGCTCGCTGCCGCCTCCGGCAGGGACACCTGGTGGCCACGCTCCAGGCCCAGGAAGTACTGGTGGCCGAGGATGTGCTTGAAGATCTCGTCGTAGCGGCCGAGCCGGCTGCACTCGAGCCGCGCCTCGGGCCGCAGGCGATGGAGCTGAGTCGTTTCGAGGAACTGCGCGTACTCCGCGGCCTTCAGGAGCTCCTCGTGGTTCACATTCGTCCCAAGAGGGGCACGGGTCCGGACGTCGATGACGCGTGCATTGATGGTGTCGCGGCCGAGGCTTCGCGCCACCGACACGCGGTGGTGTCCGTCGATCACGTAATAGCCGTCGCCCACGCGGTAGACATCGATCGGCGGCAGCTCGCCACCCTCGACCATGGCCGTGTAGACCCGTGTCCAACGGTCACGCAGCCGCCGGTTGGCAGGAAGGAAGCCGGGGTCGAAGTCGGCGGCCTTCGCCGGCGAGGCGGCGGTACCGACTATCTGAGAAATCGGAATCTCCCGCATGCCGCCGAACGACCTCCCCTCCGGGCCGGCGGCGTCCAGCACCGCGTCGAGATCGACCAGCCGGCGGGCGCGCCCGGTTAGCGCGTTGCGGACCGCCCTCCCGAACGCGCGGAAGCGCGCAGCGTCGAAGTCCTCAGCCGCGCGGATTTCTTCCACATGAGGAGGTTAAAGCAGCGCTTGCTCGGTCTCGGCGTCGAAAAGGTGCAGCGTGCGGGTGTCTAGACCGAGCTTCACACTGTCGCCTGGTTCGACCTTCATCTTCGGGTCCACGCGCGCCGTCACCGAGTCGCCGCCCACCTGCCCATAAAGGAACTGGTCCGACCCGAGGCGCTCGACCACGTCCACCTTCATCTCGATCGTGGCGGCCGGGTCGGTGATGCGATCGGTGACTCGTGCTGTCGGACGTCGTGACGGGAACGAAGTTCATCGTCGGGCTGCCGATGAAGCCGGCGACGAAGAGGTTGGCCGGGTGATCGTAGATGTCGCCCGGTGAGCCGACCTGCTGCAGGATGCCGGCGTTCATGATCGCGATGCGGTCGCCCATCGTCATCGCCTCGACCTGGTCGTGGGTGACGTAGATGAACGTCGTCTCGAGGTCGCGGTGAAGCTTCTGCAGCTCGATACGGGTCTGCCCGCGGAGCTTGGCGTCCAGGTTGGAGAGCGGCTCGTCGAGCAAGAAGACCTTGGGGCTGCGCACGATCGCCCGGCCGAGGGCGACGCGCTGGCGCTGGCCGCCGGACAGCGCTCGCGGCTTCCGCTTCAAGAAGTTGTCGAGGCCGAGGATGCGAGAGGCGTTCTTCACACGTTTGTCCATCTCGGCTTTGGGCATGTGCTGCATCTGCAGCGGGAAGGCCATGTTGTCGTAGACGCTCATGTGCGGGTAGAGGGCATAGGACTGGAACACCATCGCGATGTCGCGGTCCTTGGCGGCGACGTTGTTGACGACCCGGTCGCCGATGAGAATCTTGCCTTCCGTGATCGCTTCGAGGCCCGCGAGCATGCGCAGCGCAGTCGACTTGCCGCAGCCCGATGGGCCGACGAGGACCATGAACTCCTTGTCCTTGATCTCGACGTTGAAGTCCTTGACGACGGTGACGTCGGCCGTGTAGCGCTTGACAACGTGGTCGTAAGTGACTGGTGCCATCTCTTTCTATCCCTTCACAGATCCGGCGAGAATACCGCGCACAAAATAGCGCTGGAGGCTTAGGAACACAACGAGCGGAACGATCATCGAGAAGAAGGCCGCCGCGGTGAGCAGCTGGTAGCCCTGGCCCAGGGAGTTGGTCAGTCCGGCCAGGTTCACGGTCAGTGGCGCAACCTCCGGCGAGCCACCGACATAGATCAACGCCACCAGCAGGTCGTTCCACACCCATAGGAACTGGAAGATCACGAGCGATGCGAGTGCGGGCACCGACAGGGGCAGGATGATCCGGAAGAACACGGTCAGCGTGCCCGCGCCATCGATCTCCGCGGACTCGAAGAGGTCGCTTGGTAGAGCGCGGAAGAAGTTGGCGAGCAGGTACGTCGAGAACGGGAGCCCATAGCCGGCGTGCGCCAGCCACAGGCCGACCCAGGGGGGCAGGTTGAGCGCCGTCAGATTCTCGATCGTGATCCCGTGGTCCACGTAGAACTTCAACACCGGGATGAACGTCAGCTGGAGAGGCACGGCCAGCAACCCGACAAAGGCGAGGAAGATCCAGTCGCGGCCCGGGAACTTCATCCACGCGAACGCGTACGCGGCAAACGCGGCGATGGTGACCGGGATCACCGTCGATGGGACCGAGACCATGAAGCTGTTGAAGATTGCGGTGCCCAGGTTGCTCTGCGCGAACACCTGCGAGTAGTTGTCGAGCGTGAACTGGTACGGCGGCGAGAGAGCCGTCCACCAACCGCTCGTGGCGATCGCGGAGAACGGCCTGAAGCTGCTGAGGATCAGACCCGCCGTGGGTATGACCCACGCGAGGGTCAGGCCGATGACGACCACGTGAAGGACAATTCTTCCGAGCCGCTGCGTGATCCACTGCATGGACCCGACGGCTGCCGTCGACTCGGCTCGTGCCGCGGCTGCAACGCTCATCGTCTGGCCTCCACCGCCCTGAACTGGCGCAGGTTGAACACGAGCACGGGGATCACGGCGATCAGCAGGATGATCGCGACCGCGCTCGCCCCGGCCGCGTTATGCGACAGATAGAGCAGGTTGTACATGCGGAATGCGAGCACGTCGGTGTTGTAGTTGCCGTTCGTCATCACGTAGACGACGTCGAAGGCTTTCAGGGCAAAGATCACAAGAGTGGTCCCCACCACCACGATGGTCGGCATCATCAGCGGAAAGATCACGCGCCGGAAGACGGTGAGCTCGCCAGCGCCATCAACACGTGCGGCCTCGAGCAGCTCGCCTGGTATGCCCTTGAGGGCGGCGGAGAGGATGACCATGGCAAACCCGGTGATGCCCCAGGTCGCGGCCGCGATGAGCGCGAGATTGTTGAGGACGGCGAGCCCGTTCGGCCACTGGTCCTGCAGCCACGCCACCGGATCGTGATGAAAGAACGTCACCAGCGCGTTCAGGGTGCCGGTCTGAGCAGATCCCGGGGGCTGGTACCAGAACATGAACTTCCAGATGACGCCGAGCGCCACCGACGAGATCGCCATGGGCATGAAGATCAGTGACTTCACGACCGTCTCGTACTGCACCCGGTCGAAGAGAACGGCCAGGGCCAGGCCGAATGCCAGCACGAACAGGGTGTAGAAGATCAGCCAGATGATGATGTTGTTCCGGATCGCGACCCAGGCGCCGCCTGATGGAAAGTCCGCGAGCTGGTTCCCGTAGTTCTGCAAACCGACAAAGGTGCCGTGGTTGTCTTCGAAGCTCTGGATCACGGTGAAGATCGCTGGGATGAACAGGATCGCCGCGACGAGGAAGACGGCAGGTCCGACCCAAATCCAGGGCCGGACCCGCGGGCGATTCTTGTCAGGTAGGCGGCGGACCAGGTACTCGCCGCCCACGATGTAGGCGGCGAGCACCACGGGCACGCCGACGATTACGACTATGAGCGTCGGGATGTCGCTCAGCAGGACGCTGAAGTCCACGCTCTTTCGTCTCCTATCTCATCACTTGTATGCGGTGGCCTGGACCTTGTCGAGAGAGGTCAGGATGGAGTCGAGCTTCGACTGGTCACCGACGAAGTCGAGCACCGCCTTCCAGGCGGCAGCCCTCATGTCCGCGGGCATCAGGTCTGTTGCGTCGTACTTCGCGATCTTGGTACCGACCAGGATCTGCGCGCTCTCCTTCGACAGGGCGTCGGGGTACGCGTCCAGCGGGGTCTGCTTGTTGGGCGAGATCTTGCCGCCGCGCTTGACCCAGATGGTCTGCGCCTCAGCGGTGTTCAGGTAGTTCATGAGCGAGCGCGCCTGGCTCGTGTCCTTGAACATCGACCAGGTGTCGCCGGCCACCACGTGGGCACCGGCGTACTGGCTGCTGATGTCAGGCAGGGGGAAGAAGTTGAAGTCGGTCACCGGCTGCAGCGTTGGGACTGCGCTCGTGAAGAAGGTGGTGATGAAGGACGCCTGGTTGTGCATGTAGCACTTCGGCGGGTTGTCGAACATGTGAGTCCCGCCATCGCCGAACGCGGTGGCCAGCATGAACTGCTTGCCGCCATACACGTTGCTGTCGTTGGGCCCCAGCACGGTGCCCCAGGTGGTAAATGCGGACTTGATCTCCGGCGAGGTCCACTTCTGAGTGCCGGCCACCCAACCGTCGTACACCGTCGGGCCCGATTGGCTGAGGACGATCTCCTTGAGCCAGTCGCTGCCAGGCCAGCCGGACGCGGAGCCGCTCTCGAGCGCGACGCACCATGGCGTCGTGCCGTTGCTCTTGATCGTGGACTGCAGGTCGAGCAGGCCTTGCCAGCTGGTGGGGACGTTATAGCTCTTGGCCGCGAAATTCTTGGGGTCGTACCAGATGAGGCCCTTGACCGCAACCCAGGAGAAGGTCTCGTAGAGCTTGCCGTTGATGGTGCCCAGGTCGATCCAGCTCTGGGCGTAGTTCGCTTTCAGGGCGTTCACGTCGATCTTGTCGTCGAGCGGAATGACCTTGCCCTGCTTGACGAACGTGGTCAGGGTCGTGGGGCTGGGCGCCGCCGACATGTCAGGCGGGTTGCCCGCGCCGAGTCGTGTCGTGAGGAGGGCGTCCAGGTCGCGGCTGTACTCGTAGTTGACCTTGATGCCGGTCCTGTCCTCCCACGGCTTGAGGACCGCAAAGAAGGAGGCTTGCTCCTGTCCGGACCACGCCGCGAGGATCTTGATCGATCCCGCGTTTGTGGAGCCGCCCGTGCCGCAAGCGACGGCTGTGAACACGGCCGCCAT
>MNES01000098.1 GCA_001917815.1 Chloroflexi bacterium 13_1_40CM_65_17
CCGCCCGTATTTCCCTACGTTCCAGAAGGAGTTCCAGCACACATTGTCGCGGCGGAAGCGAACCGTTGGCCTTGACCTGGGCACGAGCCGGGTCGCCGTCGTAATAGCCGAGTCGGACGAGCCCACGGGGCCCGTCAGCATTATCGGCGTGGGCGAAAGTCCATCCGACGGCCTGCGCAAGGGCGTTGTCGTCAACCTCGAGAAGACGATCGCTTCCATCCAGGCCGCGGCCGTCGCCGCCGAGCGCATGGCGGGCCAGCGCATCGAGTCGGTCGTCGTTTCACTGGGTGGGACACATCTGTGGTCGCAAAACTCGACCGGCGTGGTGGCCGTCGCCAGTGGTGACCGCGAGATAGGCGATGACGACGTGCAGCGCGTGGTCGAGGCCTCGCGCGCGGTGAGCGTCGCATCAGACAGGCAGGTCATCCACGTCATCCCGCGCGCATACACCGTCGACGGACAGGATGGCGTGCGCGATGCGATCGGCATGACAGGTCACCGTCTCGAGGTGGAGACGAACATCATTACCGGCGCACAAACGGCCGTGCAAAACGTCATCAAGTGCGTGCATGGCGCCGGTTTCGACATCGAAGACGTCGTGTGCGCCGGCCTCGCCTCCGGCGAGGGCGTCCTCACGATTCAAGAGCTCGACCTCGGCGTTTGCGTGGTCGACATCGGCGCCGGCACGACAGGGGTCGTCGTCTACAACGACGGCGCGGCGCGCCGGCTGGCGGTGCTGCCCGTCGGCGGCAACCACGTGACGAGCGACATCGCCATCGGCCTACGCACGACGCTCGACGAGGCAGAGGGCTTGAAGCTGAACTACGGCCACACGCTGCCGGAAGTCATCGACCATGGGGAAAAGGTCGAGGTTCGCCAGGTCGGCGGAGACCGCATCAACGCGCTACCCAGGCGCTTCCTCGCGGAGATCATCGGCCCGCGCATGAAGGAGATTTTCCAGATGGCGCGCGAGGAAGTGCGCAAGAGCGGCTTCGACGGTTTGCTGCCCGCGGGCGTCGTCGTTACCGGCGGCGGGGCGCGCCTGATGGGCACGACCGATGCCGCGCAGCAGGTTTTCAACACGTCGGTCCGCCTGGGCCAGCCAAACGGAGTGACCGGTCTGGTCGACCGGGCCCAAGGGCCTTCGTACGCGGTGCCGGTCGGGCTCGTGAAGTGGGGCATGAAGGACCACTCGCGCGCGGTTGCCAATGGCCGGCAGCAGGTGACCTTCGGCTCGACGTATCAAAAAACAGTGAGGTGGCTGCGCGATTTTTTCTAGAGAACAGACCCGAAACCAGTTGGAGCTCGCCATGCCCAGAACACATTCGAAGGAGGATCACCTAATCGTCATGAAGGAAAGCGAGTTGCACGAAGGGCGAGCGCGAATCAAGGTCGTCGGCTGTGGTGGCGGTGGCGGTAACGCCGTCAATCGCATGATCTCGAAAGCGCTCAAAGTCCAGTTCATCGCCGTCAACACGGACAAGCAGGCGCTCGAGCGCTGCCAGGCTGACGTCAAAGTCCAGATGGGCAACAAGGTCACCCGCGGATTGGGTGCAGGCGGCGACTGGACGCGCGGACGCGATGCGGCCGACGAGAGCCGCACCGAGCTCTCCGCGGTGGTTCAGGAATCCGACATGGTATTCATCACCGCGGGCATGGGCGGCGGTACAGGCACCGGTTCGGCGGCCATCGTCGCCGAGATGGCGAAGGAGGCGGGCGCTCTCACCATCGGCGTGGTGACGCGGCCGTTCGCTTTCGAGGGCCGCATCCGCAATGACACCGCCGAAGAGGGGATCAAGGCTCTGCGCAGCCAGGTCGACGCCCTGATCGTCATCCCGAACGACCGGCTCGCGCAGGTCGCCAGCTCCAAGACGACGCTCGAGGATGCCTTCCGGATGGCCGACGACGTACTCCGGCAGGGCGTCCAGGGCATCTCCGATCTGGTCACGCAGCCAGGCGTCATCAACCTCGACTTCGCAGACGTCAAGGCAATCATGGAGAACGCCGGCGAGGCCCTGATGGGCATCGGACATGGCGCCGGCGACACCCGCGCGGAGGACGCCGCGAAGCAGGCTGTCTCCAGCCCGCTGCTCGAAACGTCGATCGACGGCGCCAAGGGCATCCTGTTCAACATCACCGCCGGCAAGGACATCACCCTGCAAGAGGTGCAGAAGGCGGCCGAGATCGTGCGCTCCGCGGCCGACCCGGGCGCCAACATCATTTTCGGCGTGGTCCGCGACGACACCATGCAGGGCGAGATCAAGATCACCGTCATCGCCACCGGCTTTGGCGGCAAGACCCAGTCCGAGGCCAAGCAGGAGGTCAAGGGCCGGACGATCACGACCTTCGAACGGCCGGAGTTCGGGACCGAGGACCTCGGCGACATCAATATCCCGGCGTTTCTCCGCAACCGAATTTAGGAATAACTCGTAACCCATGCGCTGCCCGTACTGCGGTCACCACGACCTGAAGGTGGTCGACTCCCGAGATTCCGAGGTCGGGGAGGCGATCCGCCGGAGGCGTGAATGCCTGCAATGCGGGCAGCGTTTCACCACGTACGAACGCATCGAAGCGGTGCCCTTTTACGTCACCAAAAAGGACGGTCGCCGCGAGGACTTCGACCCGCAGAAGCTCTTCACCGGCCTCAAGAAGGCGACCGAAAAGCGCGATATCTCGCCCGAGCGGCTGCGCGCGATCGTCGACGACATCGAGGCGGAGCTGCGGCGCTCCGGCCGGGTGGAGATCCCAAGCGGGGAGATCGGCGAGATGGTGATGGACCGCCTGCGCGACTTGGACGAAGTCGCATACATCCGCTTCGCCTCTGTTTATCGCGAGTTCATGGACCTCCAGCAGGTCAAGCGGGAGATCGAACAAGTCCTCAGCTCGCGCCGACCTGGCTAACACCGTTTCGTAGAGTTGTCGGCGTGAGCACGACGCCGGCGGCGCTGCACGTTCCCGAGCTCGCCGATGAACCGGGCCTCGTTCACGGATTCTCGACCGTGGCGCTCGGCTCGGTCGGCTTGAAGCACGCCGCCGACCCTGACGCAGCCTTGGCAGCGCGACGCGCATTCGCCGGCGTGCTTGGCCTGGACAGCGCCGAGCTGACGACCATGGGATCGGTGCACGGGGCATCTGTGGCTCGAGTCGACAAGCCCGGCGGCTCGGTCGACGATGTCGACGCGCTGCTCACCAACAGGCCGGGCGTGGCCCTGTTCGCCACCTACGCGGACTGCTACCCGATCGTGCTGTGGGACCCGGAGCTCAAAGTGGCCGGCCTCGTGCATGCAGGCTGGCGCGGCACGCGTGCCGGCGTCGCCACAGCGGCCGTACGACACATGCAAGACGAGTACGGATCCCGCCGCATCAAGGCCGGAATTGGACCCGGCATCTGCGGACGTTGTTATGAGGTCGGCGAGGAGGTCGCGTCGCAATTCGACGGACGATTCGTCGCGCAGCAGAACGGCCGGCTGATGCTCGACCTCGCCACAGCCAACCGCGCTCAGCTCGAGGACATGGGCGCGTCCGTTTTCGACATCGGCATCTGCACGAAAGAGCACTACCTGTTTCCATCTCACCGCCGCCATCCGGACGGCACTCGTTTCGGCGCGATCGTCGCGTTGCGTTGAGCATTCCCCAAAACCTCGCGAAGGTCCGGGAACGCATCTCTCGCTCCGGCCGCGACCCTGACACCGTCGAGATCGTTGCCGTGACCAAGGGTTTCGACATCTCGGTTTGCCGTGAGGCGCTGGCCGCGGGGCTGCGCGTCCTGGGCGAGAACCGCGTCCACGAGGCCATCGTCAAGATGGACCAGCTTCCCGACGCCGAATGGCATCTCATCGGTCACCTGCAGACCAACAAAGCGCGACAGGCGGCAGGCCGTTTCGTGCTGATTCAGTCGGTCGACTCGGCGCGAGTTGCCGAAGCGCTGGCTCGCGTGGCGCCTACGCAGCAGGTCCTGGTCGAGGTCAACGTCGCCCGCGAGCCGCAGAAATCCGGCGCCGAGCCTGCCCAAGCCCTCGAGGTCATCAGTGCGGTCGCCCGCATGCTCGAATTGAAAGGCTTGATGGCGATGGGGCCCTCAACCGGCGATCCGACGGCTGCATTCACAGAGCTGCGGCAGCTGCGCGATCGGGCCGAAGAGCGCCTCGGGAAGGCCCTGCCGGTCCTCTCGATGGGGATGAGCGGCGACTTCGAGGCGGCGCTGGCGGCCGGAAGCACGATGCTGCGACTGGGCCAGGTGCTCTTCGGACCAAGACCGGACCGCTCTATCGTTATGTGAGACATGACCCTGGTTGCCACTTTTCTGATCTACGCGCTCTACGCCTTCATCATCGTGCTGATCATCCGCGTGCTCTTCTCTTGGGTGAGCCCGGCGCAAACCAACCCGGTTTCGCGCCTTGCATACCAACTAACTGAGCCTGTCCTCGCGCCCGTGAGGCGGTGGATCCCGCCGGTGTCGGGCATCGACCTGTCGCCGCTGGTGGTGTGGCTCGTCGCCTACTTCCTGATCGCCGCCCTTCGCAGCGTGGGGTAACACTTACAATCAGGAGTCCGGCGACGACGGAGACGGGTAGGCCTGTCTTATCGGCCCACAGAGAGCCCTGCACAGATGAGATTGGGGCGGCCGACGGCGGGATTCGAGATCACTCCCGAGCCGGAACCCAAAGAGGGTCCGAGGTGCTGGCCTCGGGAATCTGGGTGGTACCGCGGGTCTTCTGCGAAAGGCTCGTCCCAGAGATCACTTTGATATTTCTCTGGGAGTGAGATGTTCGACAAGGTAGACCAGAAGGTCAGCTTCCCGGACCTCGAGAAGCAGGTGCTCGCGAAATGGAAGGAAGAAGGCGCCTTCCAGAAATCGTTGGAGCTTCGCGCCGGGCGTCCGCGCTTCGTTTTCTACGAGGGGCCGCCGACGGCGAACGGCAAACCTGCCACCCACCACATCCTCGCGCGTGCCTTCAAGGACCTTTTCCCGCGATACAAGACGATGAAGGGGTTCTATGTGGAGCGAAAGGCGGGCTGGGACACGCACGGCCTCCCGGTTGAGATCGAGATCGAGAAGAAGCTCGGCATCTCGGGCAAGTTCGAAATCGAGAACGAGGTCGGGATCGAGCGCTTCAACCAGCTTTGCCGCGAAAGCGTCTACGAGTACGTGTCGGACTGGGTCGTGTTCAGCGAGCGCATGGCCTTCTGGCAGGACTACGACAACGCTTACTGGACCCTGACGTCCGACTACATCCAGTCCGTCTGGTGGGCGATCAGCGAGATGTGGAAGCAGGGCCTGGTCTACAAGGGTTTTCGGGTCGCACCCTACTGCCCGCGCTGCGCGACGCCGCTCTCCAGCCACGAGCTGGCGCAGGGCTACCGGGACAACGTGCCCGACCCGAGCGTGTTCATCCGCTTCCGGCTCAAGAACGATCCGAAGACTTCGATACTGGCCTGGACGACCACGCCGTGGACGCTGCCAGGCAACGTGGCCCTGGCGGTTCACCCCGACGTCGAGTACGTGAAAGTGCGGCAGGGCGCCGAGCTCTTGATCCTTGCGGAATCGCGGCTGCAGGTTCTGGACGGCGACTACGAGATCGTCGAACGTATGAAGGGCAAGGACCTTGTCGGCCTCGATTACGAGCCTCTGTATCCGTATTCGATCCCAGCCGAGGGAAGAGCCCACTACGTTGTCGACGCCGACTTCGTGTCGACCGAAGAGGGCACCGGCGTCGTGCACACCTCAGCGCTCTATGGCGTCGACGACCTGCGGCTCTGTCAGGAGAAGGGCATCCCGTTCCGGCACACGGTCGGTCTGGACGGCAAGTTCCTGCCCTATGTCGAAAAGTTCGCGGGACTCCATGTCAAGGAGGCGAACCCGCTGATCGAAGACGACCTCAAGTCTCGCGGCCTCCTCTACAAAGCCGGGACCATCCTCCACACGTACCCGGAGTGCTGGCGCTGCAAGACGCCGCTGATCTACTACGCGCTCGACTCCTGGTACGTCCGCACGACCGAGCGCAAGGCCGAGCTCATGGCGAACAACGCGGCTACCAACTGGGTGCCGGCTCACATCAAGACCGGCCGCATGGGTGACTGGCTCGAGAACAACGTCGACTGGGCGATCTCGAGATCCCGCTACTGGGGCACGCCAATCCCGATCTGGGTATGTGAGGCATGCGATGAGCAGAGGTGTGTGGGCTCAGCTGCCGAGGTCGGCCTAGCCGACGATGCGGATCTCCATCGCCCATACATCGATTCGGTCACCGTCCCGTGCCAGAAATGCGGCGGTGTGATGAAGCGCATCCCCGAGGTGCTCGACACCTGGTTCGACTCCGGTTCGATGCCGTTCGCGCAGCGCGGCTACCCTCGCAAAGGCAAGAAGGAGTTCGAGGAGACGTTCCCCGCGGACTTTATATCCGAGGCTATCGACCAGACCCGCGGCTGGTTCTACACGCTGCTCGCCATCTCGACACTGCTGTTCAAACAGAACGCGTATCGCAATGTCATCTGCCTTGGGCTCGTGGTCGACCCCAAGGGCAAGAAGGCCTCGAAATCGCGCGGCAATGTGCTCGATCCCAACTACCTCTTCGACAACTTCGGCTCGGATGCGGTTCGCTGGTATTTCTACACGTCGACCCAGGTCGGGGAGAACTACCGCACGGGCGATGCGGCTTTGAGAGAGGTCGTGCAGCAGTTCTTCATCCCGTTGTGGAACTGCTACTCGTTCTTCGTCACCTATGCGCGACTTGACGATTTCGACCCGTCGCAGCCGCAAGTTGCCGCTGGCGAGCGGCACGTGCTGGACCGCTGGCTCCTGTCCCGGCTGAGCGGCCTCACTGAGGCGGTGACAAAGGGACTTGACGGCTACGACGCCAACGAGCCCGCGCGAAGGATCCACCGATTCGTGGACGAACTCTCCAACTGGTACATCCGCCGCTCGCGCCGGCGCTTCTGGAAGTCGCAATCCGACCGCGACAAGCTGGCCGCATATCAGACGTTGTTCGAGACTCTGTCGACCCTCAGCCGGCTCATGGCCCCATTCGTTCCATTCATGGCGGACGCGATGTATCGCAACCTCTCGCAGGGACGCTCGGTCCACCTGAGCGACTTCCCAGAGCCGGGTCCGTGGCACGACGCACAGGTCGAGGCCAACATGGCGCTTGCCAGGCAGGCAGTGGAAGCCGGCCTGGCGGCCCGCGATGCCGCCCGCATCAGGGTTCGCCAGCCCCTCGCGTCCATCGCCCTGCCCGGCCAACCGCTGCCAGAGGAGATCGCGGCCATCGTGCGCGACGAGCTCAACGTCAAGAGCCTCACGTTCGGTGCGCCCGAGGTGAATCTCGACACCGAGATCACGGAGGAGCTGCGTCTGGAGGGACTCGCGCGTGAGGTGGTGCGCCTCATCCAGGACCGGCGCAAGAAGGCCGGACTGAACATCGAGGACCGCATCCACACGTGCGTCGAGGCGGACGGCCTCCTCGTGCGCGCGATCGAGAAGTACGCCGAGTACATCAAGAACGAGACGCTGTCGGTGGAGATCGAACTGGGCAAGGGCGACGGCTGCCAGGGTGAGCAGCTGATGCTCGAAGGAGAGCAGATCTGGATCGGACTCAAGCGAAGCTGAACGCGGGGAGGATCGTATTTTTCGCCGTGGCCCTGGCCGTTTTCGTCTTGGACCGGCTTACCAAGGCGATCGTCAACGCGACCGTTCCTTACGGCACCGAGCTGCCGCTGCTCGGCAACCTCGTCGGCATCACCAACATCAGGAACGCGGGCGCGGCCTTCGGCTTCGCGCCGGTCGGCCCCTGGTTCTTCCTGGTCGCGGCGCTCGCGGTGTCGGTCGGGCTCGTCGTCTACGTCGTCCGCCAGCCTGCAGACCTGGGTGTGGATGCGGTGCTCGGACTGATCCTGGGCGGCGCGATTGGCAACGCCTTTGACCGGATCATCAACGGCGGCGGCGTGACCGACTTCATCAACTTCCACTTCTGGCCCGTCTTCAATGTCGCCGATTCAGCTGTCAGCATCGGCGTCGTTCTGCTCATCGCTGGGTATTTCTTACGAAAGCCCACCGCCGGCTGATCGCCGAGGCCCCGGCTGCCAGGCTCGACCGATTCATCGCCGAGCACGCGCGCGACCTGAGCCGCGCCGCCGCCGCACGCCTCATCAAGAGCCACCTGGTGCGTGTCAACGGGGAGCCCGCGGATCCCTCGAATCACGTGTCTGTCGGCGACGTGGTCGAGGTCGATGTCCCCGAGGCCTATGCGCCTGCCGCCGCGCCTGAACCGATCCTGCTCGAGGTCGTGTATGAGGATGAAGACCTGGTCGTCATCAACAAGCCGCCGGGCATGGTCGTCCATCCCGCCCCGGGCCACCAATCGGGGACGCTGGTCCATGCGCTGCTGGGTCGCGGTGGAAGCTGGTCGTCGGCGGGCGGTGAAGCTCGTCCCGGGATCGTCCACCGGCTCGACAAAGGCACCTCGGGTTTGATCGTCGTGGCGCGCAACGACACCAGCCACCGCGCCCTGAGCGCGCAGTTGAGCGATCGGACGCTGAGCCGCACCTACCTGGCGATCGCGCGCGGGCGCTTCGACACCGACGCGGGCGAGCTCGAAGGCGCGATAGGTCGCCACCCGAAAGATCGCAAGCGCATGGCGGTGGTGGCAGGCGGTCGGTATGCGCGCACTCGGTACGCGGTCGTCGAGAAGCGCCGCACACATACACTCCTGCGCTGTGACCTCGACACCGGGCGCACGCATCAGATCCGCGTGCATCTCGCCGCGCTAGGTCACCCGCTGGCAGGCGATGCGGAGTACGGGGGCGGCGGGCCTGGCGAGCCCGACCGGCCGATGCTGCACGCATGGCGCCTTCGCCTCCGGCATCCGCGCACGCGCGAAGAGATGAGCTTTGAGGTCGCTCCACCGGCCGACTTCAACACTTTCTGGTCGGCTGTTCAATGAGCTCCTCCAAACCAGGCCTGCTGATCGTGATCTCTGGGCCGTCGGGCGTCGGCAAAGACACCGTCATCAAGCGCCTGCTCGAGCTCGACCCCAACCTCCGATACTCGGTGTCGTACACGACGCGCGCTCCACGACCAGGAGAGGTCGACGGCGTGAACTACCACTTCGTGAGCCGGGAAGAGTTCGAGAGGCTGATTCGAGAAGGCGCGTTTCTGGAGTTCGCCACTTACGACGCCAACCTCTACGGGACGCCGATCGCGGAGCTCGACAAGGTCCGCGCGGACGGTCACGACATCGTTCTCAAGATCGACGTCCAGGGCGCCGAACAGGTGCGAAAGCGCGCGCCGGACGCCCTCCGCATCTTCCTCGCGCCGCCGTCCATGGATGAGCTGGTGAGGCGCCGAACGGAAAGGCACAGCGAAAGCGCTCGGGACCAGGCGGCGCGGCAGATCATCGCCAAGGATGAGATGGCACTTGCCCCTCATTTCGATCATGTGGTCGTGAACGACGACCTCGAGCGCGCCGTTCAGGAGGTGCTGGCGATCATCCGTCGCGCGCGCGAGCGCCACACTTAGTCGCATGCCGCTTGACCCAACACCCGTCCCAGACGAGCTGAAAGGCCTGCGCATCGCGCTCCTCGTCGCCGGCGGAATCGCGGCGTACAAGATCGTCGACCTGGCCTCGGCCCTGGCCCAGGCCGGTGCCCAGGTGAGGGTGGCGATGACGGCGTCGGCGACCAGGTTCGTGGGCGCGGCGACGTTCCAGGGGATCACCGGCAATCCTGTGCTCACCGGCCTTTGGTCTGGGGGAGACGAACCCGAGCCACACGTGTTCCTGGGCGATTGGGCTCAGGTGACCCTGCTCGCGCCGGCGACGGCGAACGTCATCAGCCGGGCCGCCAAAGGGCAATCGGACGACATCGTCACCGCAACGCTGCTGGCCGCGCGAGGGCCTGTGGTGGTGGCACCGGCGATGAACGATGCCATGTGGTCGAAGCCTGCGGTTCAGCAGAACCTCGCCGCACTTCGCGCGACCGGCGTCATCGTCGTCGAGCCGGAATCTGGCCACCTCGCCAGCGGCCACGTCGGCACCGGCCGGCTCGCTAACGCCGCGGCGCTCATGAAGGCGATGGTGGACGCGGTTCGTTCGCGCTACGACCTGGTCGGACGCCGCGTGGTCGTGACCGCGGGCGGCACCCGTGAGCCGA
>MNES01000041.1 GCA_001917815.1 Chloroflexi bacterium 13_1_40CM_65_17
CCCTGGCCTTCGAGGCGGTCGAAGCCGAAGTCCGAGACCAGCTCCGACCGCCAAGCCTCGAGCGTCGTGCGAGCTTTGTCTTCGACCAGGAAGCGCTCCTCGCCGTGGAGCAGCAGAATCGTGGCGGGGGTTGTCGGTTTCGCCATCCTTATGCTGCGATCGTAACCCTGCCTTGGTTCTCACATGGGAAGCGCGATCGTGCCCTCCTGGTCGGTGCGCAGAACGGTCGGCGGCAGGCCGCGGGCAAGACGGCCGGCGGCAAGCGAGGCGATCAGCTGGGCTCCGGATGTAGCACGTACAAGATCGGGTGATGGCAGGCTGCGGCCGGCACCGGGCAGCAGCAGGTATGTGCAGGGCCCTGACAACCGCGCGGCCGCGACGGTCTGGGCGTCGACGTCGAGATCACTGAGATCGCAGAAGCTGCGCCCTGAAGGGCCAACCACGCGAAGGGCGAGGTAGGCGACGCCGACCTCGCTGCCTGGCGCGCCCGGCTCAGGTGACAACACCTCGAGCCTGAAACCCGCAGTGTTCAATTTGTCACCCGCTCGCGCGCGCACGATACGGGCGCCCCTCGCAACGGCTTCGAAAGCGGCGCTCCGCCAGGCGGAACCAGTGAGTTCGGCGCCCGGGATGATCAGGGTTCTGGCCTTGCGGTCCAAGCCGCCAAACCCGGCCACGTGGCCGAGGCCTGGCGCGGTTATGGCGACGGCGTCGAGCGTCGTTTGCCATGGCGGAAGGATCTGCCCAAGCTCATCCTTCAAGCGCGTGGGGCTGGCGCCGGCGTCGACGAGGATGGCGCCGTGCGCGCTGCGGAACAGCAATGCCTGCCCGTTGCCCACCCCGAGCACGCTGACCTGTGGTGGCGCGTTCGCCCACATGGCGAGGGCGGTGGCGGCGATCAGCACGGGAGCGGCGACCGCGGCCGCCAATGAGCGGGCGCGGTGCCGGCCATGCATGTGCCCGGCGGCGACAACCGCTCCGAGACTGGCGTAGTAGGCGATTCCCGCCCACGGCGGAAACCTGACCACAGGGAAGTCCGCCGCCGGCAGCCGAGCCAGCAGATACGAAATCTGTTCCAGATATTCGAGGAGCCCGGCAAGGGGAACCGCGGCCAGTCGCGCGACTTCGGGAACCAGCGAAAGCGGTCCAAGGGCGAGACCCGCGGCAACGATTACAGGGAGGATTGGCAGCGCCAGCGCATTGGCGATGGGCGCCATGGGTGAGAGGACGTGGAAGTCAGCGGCTATCATCGGCAGGGTGCCGACCTGGGCGGCGCACGTCACGGCGAACGGCTCTCTCAAAGCGTGCGGGAGCAGGCCGAGGCGCCGCTCGATCGGTGGCGTGAGCAGGATGATCGCCGCCGTGCCTGCAAACGAGAGCTGGAAGCCGACGTCCCAGGCCAGCTCGGGCCGCCACGCGAGCATCGCGGCGGCGGTTGTCGCGAGTGACGTCCACACATGGGTCGGCCGACCGAGGGTCGCAGCGGCGATGGCCATGCCTCCCATGGCGGCGGCCCGAATGGACGCGGGCGTTGCGCCGCCTGTGAGTGCGTAGATGCCGACGAGGCACAGGGCGGGCACGGTAGCGTACCGATTGAGGATTGGCCGAAGCGCGCCCTGAACGATGCGCGCGAAGACCGCGACCTTGAGCCCGCTGAGCACCAGCAGATGGATGAGGCCCGTCGCGATCAGCGCCTGCTGCAGCTCCGGCGGAATTCCGTGGCGGATGCCAAGCACCACGCCGAGCAACACGGCGGCGTGGGGCGATGGGAGCGACGCGTCAATCGCGGCGGTGTAATGGGAGCGGAGCCACGTCGGCAGCGTCGCCAGTCCGGAGGCGGCGTTGGTCACGTTGATGCTCGTGGCATCGAGCTCGAGATATGCGTGGCGCTGCGCGAGATATGCGCGACGATCGAAAGACGGGAGATCTCGTGGCAGCGTGAGCTTCCCCGTCGCGGCCAATCGGTCGTTGAAGCCCGCCTCGACCGGCCCGCGCCACCGCACAATGAGGTTGCCGACGTTCGCGACTGCCGAGTCGCCGAGAACAATGTGATCCGGTTCGACGAGAACCTCTGATGCCCCGCCCGTGGATCGGCTGTCATCCGCAACCCGTCCGGTGATAGTCGCCGTCTGACCGGCCACCACGAGAGCGCGAGTCGCGGCATGCGGGTCTGGCGCGGGAAACTCGGCCCGGCCGGCGCCCAGCAAGGCGGCCATCAGCGCCAGCGCAAGCACAGCTGGACGTATGGCGATGGCGAGCAGCAGACATGGGATGGCAAGCGCGACCGCGGCGGCGCCGAGCCAGGTCTGCGAAGGCGCGATTACCACGGCGGCCAGGAGCCCTACCGACCACGAAAGGGCGATCACCAATGCGGGGACTCGCGCCAGCGAGCGCAGGTCGCGGCCGGTGCGCGACTCGTTCACAGGGTCAGATAGCGACGAGCGATCACATAGTCGGCCTCACCCATCCCGAGGATGTCGACGAGCTCGCGCGTGTTCTGGAATCCGCCGAAGTTGGTGCGATAGTCGATCACCTCTTGCGCGAAGGCCGAGGTGAAACCGGGCACGACCTCCAACTCTTCAAGCGTCGCGAAGTTGAGATTCGTCCGGGCGATGACGATGCTCCCGGCCGAGCCTTTTGCGAAAGGGACCTTTACTTGCTCTCCGTCCTTGAGGCGGCCGGCCAGGTTGGGCAGCCGCGTGATGTCCGCTTCCACCGACAGCCCGCCGGCGGCGGCGATGACGTCGTAGACGCGGTCGCCACGGCGCATGCGATAGAGGCCCGGATGCTCGACGGCGCCAACGACGTGAACCATCAGGCCCGCCGGGGCGGGCATGTCGAGCGTCCCTGCCGCGGCCTTGTTCGTTACCGGACTCGAGCTCGTGGTGGCGGATGTATATGCGTAGGCTCCAACCACAGCGCCGACGCCAAGCAGCACTGGCAGGGTGATGGCGAGGAACGCCTTCCATCCGGGAATGAAGCTGAGGTAGCTCCGCATGCCCCCGACGCTAGGGCGTATTTCCGAAGGTGAAAACCCAGGCAGTTAAGGTGGTTCCGGGGGAAGGATTCGAACCTTCGGTCGAGGATCCAAAGTCCTCTGCCTTACCTCTTGGCCACCCCGGAAGAGAGGTGTGTCGATGCCAGAGTATGCAGAACGCTCTGACGTGACCTCGGGCCAACGAGCGGCGTTGGGTCTTCTAATGAAGGCGTTCCTGCTTGCCCTGCTGGTGTTGGTGACGGCCGCCTGTGCCGCGTACCACTTTCCGGGCGGGGGCCACGTCGAGACCGGGACCGTGAGTGGCAAGGTTACGGCCGTACCGTGTGCGCCTGTCGAGGCGGGGCCGAGTACCTGCCTGGCCAGGCCGGTGCCAGGGATCGAGATCAACTTCAGCGCGCAGGGCGGCACCGTGAGCACGCGCACCGATGGGAAGGGCTTCTATTCGATCGAGCTAGCCGCCGGAACGTGGAAGGTGAGCTTTCCGGGCTACGCGAGGATCCTCAGCGGGCCGCCCGCGGTGACCGTGAAAGGGGGGACGACGGTGGTTGCCAATTACATCGTCGACTCTGGGATTCGCTATCCGGTAAGTAAGGAACCATCCACAAACCCCCTCCCACCCAAGGGGGTACTGCCGCCAGCGTAGTTGCGGCCGGGAAACGTTCGCAACCCCGCCTGTCAAGAGCTGGCGCGGGCTACGGGACCAGGTTGATCAGCTTGTTCGGGACGTAGATCACCTTGGACGGCTTGCTCCCGTTCAGCGCGGCACGAACCCGATCGCTGGCCAGCGCGGCCGCCAGCGCCTGCTCCTTGGACAGACCGGAAGCCACCGCCAGCCGGTCTCGCACCTTGCCCGCAACCTGAACCACCAGAGTCACCTGCGGCTCGGCAGCCGCCGCGGCATCGAACTCGGGCCACGACGCGTCCGCCAGCAGGCCTCGCTCGGGTCCTCCCTCCCCGAGTCGCTCCCACATCTCTTCGCTGATGTGCGGACCAATCGGGTTGAGCAGCTTGACCAGCGTGCGCACGGCGGCATCCCAGCCCTCGTCTCGCGCGCCACCGCTCTGCAGGTAGTCCTGCAACGCGTTGGCCAGCTCCATCAGATACGCGACCGCTGTGTTGAACCGCAGATCGTCGTAATCGTCGGTCACGTTCTTGACGGTCTGCGCCACCTTGCGGCGCAGGAGATCGGGATCGGCAGCGGCTGACGGTCCCGTCAGCACGATCGACTCCGGCTCCAGCACCAACCGCCAGACACGATGCAGGAACTTGACCACGCCGTTGACACCGGCGTCGTTCCACTCCACGTCTTCTTCAGGCGGACCGATGAACATCTCATAGATCCGCCCAGCGTCAGCACCCTGCTTGTCAACCAGCTCGTCCGGTGACACTCCGTTGCCGGCAGACTTCGACATCACCTGGCCAAACCGCTTCACCATCCCCTGGTTGAAAAGGCGCACGAACGGCTCCGACACATCGAGCATCCCCGCGTCGAACAAAACCTTGGTGAAGAACCGCGAGTACAGCAGGTGGAGAATCGCGTGCTCGACGCCTCCCGTGTACTGGTCGACCGCCATCCAGTGATTGGCCAGCTCGGGATCGAATGGCTCGTTGTTGTCGTGAGGACTTGCGTAACGCAGGAAGTACCAGGACGAATCTACGAAGGTGTCCATGGTGTCGGTTTCTCGGCGCGCATCGCGCCCGCACTTGGGGCACGTCGTGCGCCAGAACTCGGGATTGTCCGCGAGCGGCTTGTAGTCCTTCGGCAGGAGCACCGGCAGGCGATCCGGCGGCACGGGCACGATTCCGTCGACCTCGCAGTAAACGATGGGTATCGGGCACCCCCAGTAGCGCTGGCGCGAGATCAACCAGTCGCGCAGCCGGTACTTGACCGTGCGCTTGCCGATGCCCTTCTCCTCGAGCCAATCGATCACGCGGTCGAAACCCGTATTGCTGTCGAGACCGTCGAACTGGCCGCTGTTCACCATCACGCCTGGACCGACATAGGCCGTCGTCAGATCGCCATCAGCACTCTCGGATGGCCTGATCACTTCGCGTACCGGCAGGCCGTACTTCTTCGCAAACTCGAAATCGCGCTCGTCGTGGGCAGGCACGGCCATGATCGCCCCGGTGCCGTAGGTCACAAGCACGTAATCGGCGACCCAGATCGGGATCTTCTCGCCGTTGACCGGATTGATGGCGAATCCGCCCGTCGCGACGCCGGTCTTCTCACGCTCGGTCGACAGACGCTCGATCTCGGTCTCCTTACGCGCCTGCTCTACGTATTCGCGCACCCGCGTGCGATGTTCGTCGGTCGTCATCTTGTCGACCAGCGGATGCTCCGGCGCCAGGACCATGAAGGTGGCGCCGAACAGCGTGTCCGGCCGCGTCGTGTAGATGCGAATCGATTCCCCCTCATGCCCGACCACAGGGAAATCGACCTCCGCCCCCTCGCTGCGCCCGATCCAGTTGGTCTGCATCACGCGCACCTTGTGCGGCCACTTCTCCAGCAGCTGCAGGTCGTTCAGGAGGCGCTCCGCGTAGTCGGTGATCTTGAAGAACCACTGCTCGAGGTCGCGCTTTTCGACCTCGACGTCGGGGTGCCGCCAGCAGCGTCCGTTGATGACCTGCTCGTTCGCAAGCACGGTCTGGTCCACCGGGCACCAGTTGACCGGCGACATCGCGCGATACGCCAGGCCACGTTCATAAAAGAAAAGGAACAGCCACTCGGTCCACCTGTAGTAGTCCGGCATGCAGGTCGTGACCTCACGATCCCAGTCGTAGAGGATCCCCAGCATCTTCAGCTCGCGCTTCCCTTTCGAGATGTTCTCGAGCGTCCAGGTCTCTGGATGAACGCCGCGTTTCATTGCAGCGTTCTCCGCGGGCAGACCAAACGCGTCCCACCCGAAGGGGTGCAGCACCTCGAAACCCTGCATGCGCTTCATCCGAGCGAGGATGTCGCCCATCACGTAGTTGCGTGCATGGCCGACGGTCAGATCGCCCGAAGGATACGGATACATCACGAGGTCGTAGTACTTGGGCTTGGGCGACTTGTCCGAAGCCTTCATGACCCCGCGACCGACCCAGATCTTCTGCCACTTGGGCTCGATCTCCTGGGGCACGTAGGTGCTACGCCTTGGCTTCGTCTCCATGAGCATTGAATTTTAGATGCGCGACTTCATGCCCAACGATCGCGGCCAGCACCAGCGCGGCGCCGAACGCCTGCATCAGACCGAACCGCTGCCCCGCCAGCACGACCGCCGCCGCAAGAGCCCAGGCCGGCTCGGTGGTCAGGATCAGAGCGGTTCGGCTGGCGCTGAGGTGCTGCTGGGCCCAGGTCTGGATGTAGAAAGCAAGTGCGGACGCGAACACACCGGTGATGACAATCGCGATCCAAACGTCCTGGCCCGGGATGCGGAGTGACCACGTCCCTCCGCCAGTGAAGATCAGTGCGCTCGTGCCCATCTGGACCATCGCCAGGGGCGCCGAGCGCAATCCCGGCGACCAGTGGCTCAACAGCACCATGTGCAGCGCAAACAGGGCCGCGCAGCCAATCGTGAGAATGTCGCCGAGGCCGAATCCGGCCGGCCCGCCGACGAGCAGCACAGTGCCACCGAGAGCAGCGGCCACCGCGATCAGGGTCCACCATCGCAGTCGCACACCGAAGAGGCGATCGATAAGGGGCGTAAACACCACGAACAAGCCGGTGATGAGTCCTGAGTTGCCGGGGCTCGTCATGGTCAGCCCGACCGTCTGTGCCAGATACCCGGCGGCGAGCACGGCTCCCGCGGCGACACCAACCCACACCTCCCGTCGCGCGGGCAATCGGTGCACCACCGCCACCATGACCAGGAAGGCGAGGATGAATCTGAGCTGGAGAAATGGCAAGGTCGGGTAGTGTGTGATCGCGTCCTTGACCAGGACGAAAGTCCAGCCCCAGACCGCCGTCACCATCAATAGAAGGAAGACGTAGATCAATGGAGCGACTGTGGGCGCCGTGGCGCATGGAGTACATCACCGGCGAGCAGCGGACCGGGTGCCTGTTCTGCCGCGTCCTCAACGATCCCGACGACGAGGACGCGGAGCTCGTCGTGTGGCGACCGCAGGGCGCGATCGTCCTTCTGAACAAGTTCCCCTACAACCCGGGCCACGTCATGGTGGCGCCCGCCGCCCATCAGGGCGAGCTCGACAGCCTTGATGATGCGCAGTCGTCGGACCTCATGCGCGCTTTGAAGCGGACCATCGCGGTTTTGCGTGGCGCACTCAAACCCGAGGGATTCAACGTCGGCGGCAACACCGGCCGCGCCGCGGGCGCCGGTATACCCGACCACGTCCACTTCCACGTGGTCCCGCGCTGGAACGGCGATACAAACTTCATGCCGGTTCTGGCTGAGGTGAAGGTGGTCAACGAGCACCTGCTCCAGACCGCCGCGAAGTTGCGGGAAGCTTTCGCTGCCAGCTGACCCGGCCCCCGATCACCGTGGCCGTCACGCGGCCGTCGCCAACCACGGTCATGTCGCACAGCATCCCCGGACGCAATGCGCCGACCTCCTGCTCCATTCCGACTGCGAACGCGGCGTTCGAGGTGTACCCGCGCACGGCCGAGGCGCGGGACACGGCCAGGTCGGGATGCCACCTCGCGCGGCGCCGCCAGGTGGTCGCCGCGTCGATGCCCAGCAGCGGGTCGGCAGTCTCCACCGGTGCGTCAGAGCCGAATGCGAGGACCGCGCCGGCGCGCTCGAGCGCGCCCCATGCGTACGCGTTCGGCGCCACTCCAGGCCAGTACTGATCGACAAGCTGCCGGTCTGCCACGGCGTGGATCGGCTGCATCGAAGCGATGACGCCGATGCTCGCGAATCGCCGCACGTCTTTGGGATCGACGCACTGCGCGTGCTCGAGCCGCGGCCTCCACAAACGCCAGGCCGATCGATGAAGAGCGAGCGCGTCCAAGGCCCTTCGCACCGCGCCATCGCCAATTGCATGAAGGCAAACGTTCAGCTGGGCGCGGGCACACCGATCGACCATGTCGACCAGGTCATCCTGGGTGAGTCGAGCGGTGCCGGCCCCGTCGAGCATCTCGGCAGTGCGGCTGCCAAGCGAGCCGTCGAGAAAAGCCTTCACGCCCCAGAAGCGCAGCCATTCATCGCCCCACCCGGATCGC
>MNES01000087.1 GCA_001917815.1 Chloroflexi bacterium 13_1_40CM_65_17
AGATGCCAACCGGTCCAGACCGCGTTGGCTGAGTCCGTGACATACGGATAGTTGGCACCGAAGCGAGTCTTCCAGTCGGCGACCCATTTCTGGTTTGTGGGGTTGCTCAACTCCTGGAAGTACGGGTAGGCAACGGTGATCCCCGCCGACTCTTTTGGCGCCAGCACAACCTGCTCGTTGCCGAGGCCGAAGGTCGGCGAGACGATTTTCATCTGGCTCTGCAAGCCTGCTGCGGCGAACTGGCGGTAGAACGAGATATGCGCCCCGCCCACCAGAAGCGACATCACAGCGGCGGGCTTCTTCTGCTGCAGCTTGGTTAGGGTGGACCCGAAGTCGGCGACATCAAGTGGAATGAAGTCGACTCCGAGCAGCGTCCCGCCGTCCTTGTTGAGGTAGAACTTCACCCAGTCGGACGAGATGTGGCCATAGTTGTAGTCGGCCGCGAGCGTGTACACCGTCTTGCCCACGTTGTCCATCGTCCATTTGACCAGCGTGCTGAGCTGCTGCGAAGGGACGACGCCGGTGGCGAAGACGTACTTGTCGCAGACGCCGCCTTCGTACTGCTCGTTGTAGAAGTAGAGCTGCTTGTTCTTGTCGATGGACGGCCGGATCGCTTCTCGTGAACCGCTGGTGATGCCGCCCATGATCACGGCGGCCTTGGTCTCGAGCATCAGCTGGTCCGCGTACTGAACGTACTTGTCGTTGGTGGATTGGGCGTCGAATGCCGTCAGCTTCAGCTGGCGGCCGAGTACCCCGCCCTTCTTGTTGATGTCGTCGACCGCGAAGTTGGTCGCATCGATCATCACTGTTCCGTAGATGTTCAGTCCCCCAGTCCCGTCCAGGACGCTCCCGACAGGGACTGGCCCGCTGGTCGTCGTCGGAGTGCCGCCCCCGCAGGCGGCCAATCCAATGGTGCTCAACGCGAGCCCGGTTCCCCACAGGAACTGGCGACGCGAAAGGTCCCCCTGGATCAGGCGTGTCAGTGTCACCTCGAGCTCGTCTTTAGCCATTCGCTACCTCCTCTTTTGTTGCTTCCGGGCTCCGACCTTGGTGTCGGGCCCGGAGCTCGTTGCGCCGGATCTTTCCGGTCGTCGTCAGCGGCATCTGGTCGATGAACTCCACCTCACGCGGATACTCGTAAGCGGCCAGGCGCGTTTTGACGAACGCCTGGATTTCGGTCGCGAGCGCGCCGCTGCCCTCAACCCCGTGCTTGGTCGTTATGTACGCTTTGACCACCTCCCCTCGGATCTTGTCGGGTACGCCGATGACAGCGGCCATCGCCACAGCCGGGTGCTTGATCAGAGTGCTTTCGATCTCGGTTGGACCAATTCGATAGCCCGCTGAGTTGATGACGTCGTCCTTCCGCCCGGCGAAATAGAGGTACCCGTCGTCATCGGCCCGAGCCAGGTCGCCGGTCAAGAGCCACTCGCCCAGGTACTTGTCCTTCGTCGCCTTCGGATTCTGCCAATAGCCGAGGAACATCACCGGGTCAGGGCGCTTCACGGCGATCTCTCCGAGCTTGTTCGAGCCTGCGGATTTGCCCTGTTCGTCTACGACGGCTACCCGATGGCCGGGATATCCCCGGCCCATGCTGCCCGGCTTGACGGGGTACAAGTTCCAGGAGTTGCCCACCACGTAGTTGCACTCGGTCTGTCCGTAGATCTCGTTGACCGTGACACCGAGGCGCTCTCGAACCCAGTCGAGCATCTCCTCGCCAAGCGCCTCCCCGCCGCTCATGATCGTGCGGAGCCGGAGGTCGCGCGCTGGCCGGGCATCGCCCTGCCGCATCATCTTCAGCGCGGTTGGAGGGAGAAAGGTGTTGCGCACCGCATGTTTCGCCATGCGGCTCAGCGCGCGTTCGGGATCAAATGCACCCGACGACTCCAGGCTGAACGTGCATCGGCCGTGATGGAGCGCGGGAAAGAGGGCGTCCATGAGGCCCCCGATCCATGCCCAATCGGCCGGGGTCCAGAAGAGGTCGTCGGCCTGCGGGAAGAAGTCATGCGACAGCTCAAAGCCCGGCAGGTGACCGAAGAGCATGCGGTGCCCGTGCAATGCGCCTTTTGGCCCGCCGGTCGTGCCGCTCGTATAGATAAGGAGTGCGGGGTCCTCGGACTTCGTTCGAACTGCCTTCAGCTGCGGGGACGCATCGGACAGCATCCGTTCCATCGTCATAGAAGGACGCGCGCCAGCAACGCCGCTGGTCAACACAAACCGCCGGAGGTCCGGCAGGTGATCGGCGATCTCCTCGATTCGAGGCAGCGTGGCCTCGTCGGTGACGATCAGCTTGGTGCCTGAATCTCGCAGCCGCATCTCGAAGGCATCCGGGCCGAAAAGCGTCGACATCGGAACCGCGATCCCGCCCAATTTGTACACGGCGAGATGCGCGATGACCGTGGCCGGCAGCTGCGGCAGGACGATGGCCACGCGGTCACCCAGGCCGATGCCATTTGATCGCAGCGCGTTGGCGAAGCGGTTGGACAGCTGGGCGAGGTCGCCAAAGCTGTAGCTCTCGACAGCACCGTCCAGCTTCTCGTGAATTAGTGCCGGGCTCGAGGGGAGTTGGCGGTCGCTGCAATCGACGCCCAGGTTGTAGTGAACTGGGATGCTCCAACGAAAGTCCCGTTCAATCTCGTCGATGCTGCGCCCGCGAAAGCTTTCGAGCACCTGGGCAGCCCTCCCTGATGCGCGGATGCTAGGCCCGGAGGGCCGGGAAGGAAAGGGTTGAAACCTACCGAAATTGCAGGCCGGGTTAGAGGATTCCTACAACTCCCTATTCATCGCCTGCGCGAGCATCGCAACCTGGAAGGGCACCGCCCGAGAAGGATCGTCCAGCGGGCCAACCAGTTCGGTCAGCCGTTCCAGCCGGTGATAGAGGGTGTTGATGTGGACGCCAAGCTTGCGGGCTGTTTCCGCCCGGTTGCCGAAGGTCTGGTAGTAGACGTCCAGGGTCCTCAGGAGCGTCGCGCACTGGCGGCTCTCAAGCTTGAGGACGGGAGCAAGCGCGCTTTCGATGAATGCCTGCAGCCTGGGTCCGGCGGATGGTTCGAACAAGGCAGTCAGTACCTCCAGCTGCTCCAGCCACAGGATCCGATCCGATGAGGGCGAGAACAAGAGGTCCTGGAGTTCCCGAGCTTTCTTGATCACCCGACGGTCCTCGTCCAGGTTGCTGCAGGTCCCGCCGACCACGAGGTTGGCTTTGAGTCCGACCTTTTCGAGCGCTGATATCACCCGCTGCAGCTGGCTTTGAACTTCCTCCGGGTCGGCGATCGGCAATAACCCCACCAGCCGGTCTCCGTAGATCGAAACGAAATCTCCTGGCCGGGTGTCGGCGACGGTTTCCCGTGCTCGCTCCAGGGAGTTGGTGACTTCCGGAGAACAGCTGATCCGGGCGATGAACGGCCTGTGCGGCACCGAGAATGATTGCCAGACCTGGCGAGCGCGATGGCGAAGAACGTCAATCGGCACCGGATGTTCGTTCAGCAGATCGTCCAGAAATTCCCGCCGCAGCCTGGCTTCGGTCTCGACCGCCGCCCGGTCACGCAGCATCTCGAGCGCCACAGCCCTGGCTGCCTGTTCGATGGCAGTATGAAGAACATCGGACGAGTCGCAGTCCGCCGGCAGCGTGGCCCAGATGTAGCCGAGGAGCTCTTCCCGTGCGGCTACCGGGCAAAGGATTCGATTGAAAGAACCGAGCGGGGTCGCCTTGTAATCGCTGCTGGAACGGAGGATCGCGGCGCGGACGTCTGGATGGCCGATCAAGCTCTGAGGAATGCACCCACGATCGTCTGCCGACAGCGCGTCGATGCCAGGTGGATTGGTCTGTGCCAGAAGGAAATGGGAGCGGTCGGTGATGACGATGCCCACGTTGAGCGTGCTCGCGAGCGACCGGGCGACGCCGCTCACCCCCTGACCGGCAAGCAGCACATCGGTGAGCGCCTCGTGCAACTCGTTGACGAGCAACAGATCCTTGTAGAGACCCTCCGCGACGCCTTTGGCTTCCTCGCTGGAGCGGGCCGCAGCAACTGCCTCCTCATATAGACGCGCGTTCTCGAGCGCAAGGGCCGCGTGATGGGCGAGCGCGGCGAGCAGTTCGAGGTCGGGATCGGAAAAGGTGTTGATCTGTCGATTCGCCACGTAAAGCACGCCGATCGTGCCGCGTCGACCAATCAGCGGGACGCCGAGAATGGATCGAATGCCCTCGGCACGGACGGCCTGATCGACAGCGGGCTCGTGGGCGAAGGAGGGCTCGTTCAGGTAGTCGCTGGTGTAGATCGGTCGCACGTCGCGGGCGACCGTGCCTCCGAGGCCGGCGCCCAGCGGCAGGACAATCGCCATGAACTCGGGGGTACGGTTCCCGGCGGCGACCCGCATGCGGACACAACCGACCTCCGCATCGAGGAGCGTGATGTAGGAGAGGTCCGTCCCGATCAGGCTGCGCGCCCGCTCGACGATTGCCTGGAGTACGGTCTCGATGTCGAGCTCCGCGGCGAGCTGGGCGGCCGTCTCGAAGATGGTCGCGAGCTCCTCATCGTGGCGCCGCCGCGCGAGGACCGAATCCCCCACCGTGCGCTGGAGCATAGTTCAGCGCTAAAGACGAGTAAAGAGCCGCGTGGAGGTAAGGTGACAGCTTTGACGTCTGACTGCAGTAGTTCTGCAGTAGTTTGCTCGTCGGGGCGCTCTCGGGACGTAAAAGGCGCCTTAATCGATCGGCCGGCCCAGCTCAGTCGAAAGGGCCACTCTCGGTGCGGCTACTTCGGGTGCTATATAGGCGGTCGTGTCTGCGGCACCTCTTCGACCAGCAGCTAACTTCGTCCTAAGGGAAGTCCGGATTCAGGACTTCCGTGCTTTGCGGGACTTTCACATCGAGGTTCACGAGAGCACCACCGCGATAATTGGGTCGAACAACTCAGGCAAGGCATCGATGCTGGATGCGTTAGCCTCGGTTTTCGGCGGGCGGGTGTCGAACGACGACGATCATCTGCATGTTGATGCCGACCGACAGCGCGCAGACTCGTTTCAGGTGGACGCCAAATCCGAACCGGGTGGCACTGCTACTCAGCTCGATCCAGACAGCCGCAACTTGTTGGCACAGGCTAATCTAGCTGTCGAGCCCGTCCCAGATTTTGGTGCGATCTTCAGCCCGATTGCTACAAGCACTGCTATACGACGCGCCGTGGTGTAGAACGGTGCGTCAGAGATGCATTTTGGGATCCCTCCCTCCGTCCTCGCCCCAGTCTGCCTGATTGGTGGAGTGCTGGCGGTAGCGTGGGCCGTGCTCGCTTACCGAGCGCAGCGCCGCTTCCTACGAAGAGCCCTGCAAGTAATCGGTGTCGTCCAAAGCCTCCGGGCCGAGAGGCTGCAGAGGACGACCATCTATTTCCCAGTGATCCAGTTCACAACTGCTAGCGACGTGACTGTCACGGCAGAATCCAAGACCTCCAAGAGCGGACTCGTTATCGGGCAAAAGATCGCCGTGCTCTACGACCCAAACGACCCGAAGAACCTGGAACTTAACTCCTTCTGGTCTCGTTGGGTCTTGGTTTGGATTGCCGCGTTCTTCGCTGTTCTCCTACTTGGCAGCGGTGCGGCTGCCGTTGTGGCGCTGGCCGCTTCCAGCGGACACTAGACAGATAGATCCGCCCACAAAGTACCGTCTTGCGCGCCGGCTGGTGCAGCCCGTCCAAGCGAGCGATAGTGCGTGATATCACGAGCTCGAACTCACCTGCCGAGGATCGCTGCCTAACATCCGTAGCGTGACCAGGTAACAGGACCGCTGGCACTGGTCGTCTGACAACATCCAGCTTGAGCCGGCAGAAGGCGCCGAGGTCGGTGTTATCCCGTAGAGACCGCTCCCCCCGCAAGCGTCTTCTGGATGTTCTGGAGCGTATGCTCGATCGTCTTCTCGTTCGTTCGTTCCAGCATCATCGCGTCGATCGCCTTGCCGATCGGCCCTCCTGCAAGGGTGTAAGCGATGTCGACTTTAATCTGCGTTTGATTGCCTTCTGGCGCGAAGCTCCATGTGAAAGTGCCCTTCATCCCGCCTTCGAAGCTGCTATCCAGGCGATTGGGCCGCTGGTGCGCAGTGACCTTGAACTTTTCGTCGAAGGTGACGCCAAGCACTTTATAGATGACGCGGAAGGAATCGCCCAGCCGCTTTTCGGTCCTGATAACATCCGCGACTCGTTCGACGTTGGGTACGTACCTCGGGAAATTCGCTGGGTCGTCGACGAAGTCAAACACCTTCTCGATCGGGGCGTCGATGGTTGCGCTCTTGTGTATTTCGGCCATAGTCAGCCCTCCTAGCCGAACCGATTCGGTATGCGCTTCACCAACCTACCACTCCCTGCGGTGGCTGTCTAACCTTGATCAGGGTCCTTAGTCAGTTAGCGGGCGGGCATTGCGGGAACTCTCGACACGTGCCCGATCGCGGCGTCGATCCTCGTCGGAGAGAGCTCGATGTCCTTCAGTTTGCCTGCGAAGTAAGCGTCGTCGGCCGTTAGGCAGCGTCATCGCGGTACTGCTCTTATAGGAGGAAACGCACGTGGAAGGTCCTTCAGCCGGGGCGGTTCAATCTGACGCGCGGATCACGTCGCCTAGATCCAACAGTCCGTCGGTCAGCACATCGGCTCGCAATCCTCCGCGGTGGACCAGCAACCTCAAAGCCCCAGGCTTGGTCAGGAGCTCGAGGTGACTGCAGGGCTCGCAAAGGCGCTGGCCGAAACAGACAACATCGCCGATCACAAACTTGCGCCCCACCAGAGCGTTCAGCTCGACGCCCTTTGTCACGACATTGCGGCGCGCTTCGCCGTAACCGAGTTGGGAACCGTCAGGCAGCGTCAGAGAATCGAGCGCTTCGCTTTCGATCAGCGTGAGGTCGTAGCCCTTCAACGTGTCAGAAGTCGGCGTGAAGGTGCCGGCCTTGGCGGCATACCGATCACCTTCAAGGCCTCGGCCGGCCAGCGCGGACACTCGCTTCACTGCGCGCATCGCGCTGCTGGCCTTTTCGGCGACGAACAACCCAACGACCTGCCCCTCGACGCTTGGGTGCTGCGTGACCACACGCCGAACAGGCTCGAACGCGGCGACGACATACCCCTCGCTTATGGCCAGATCGCTCGCCGGCCGTCCGACGAGCGTTTCGTCGGCTGGGCTCAAGACGACACCTGACGGCGATCCAAACATGAGAACAGCTGCATCGCGGTGAGAATCGTTTAGCTTCGCGACCGCGATCCAGTAACCTGGCCAGTTGAAGGTTGTAGCGCCAGCAAGCTGCACGAGACCTAGATGGCGGCGTGCTAGCCACTGGCGCAGCTGCCCTTTCCAATCACTCCCCACGGGATCTGGCTGCGGCACATCGGCGACGGGAACGTCTAGTGCGACGGCTACGCAGCGCATGAAAGAGGAAATGACCTCGACGTCTTGCCCGCGGCCTTGCCCGGATTGCACGGTCAACAGCCCTCCGACCGACATTGTCGAATATTTCGGTGTTCAAGTTGTACGGTTCTATAAGTCCGTCGAACTCGTCAACGAGCACTTGAGCGAGGGATTGGGGACGGCGTCCTCAGGCTCGCGCGCGCCCGCGAACTGGAGCTACTCGCGGCAAAACGGGGGCCCTTCCTCAGTTGCTCGAATTACCCTGCGTGCAAAGGCGCAACGATTGCGAGATCGAGCGTCACTAGGACGCGGTTTCACTCAACCCAATTGGTAGATGACCAACAAGCGCGACCTCGAGCCGTGCCTTGGCCGACGTCGGCTTCGAGGGCGATGAAGGAACGTGTCGTCGCTAGGATTCGCCGGGAGAGGGACGGCAATTGGCTGGTGACCTTCCCAGAAATCAGGGGCGCGCACACATACGGCCGTTCGCTGAACCAGCTGCGACGGCGGATCCCGGAGGTTCTGCGCCTCTGGGATCGAGATCCGGCTCGCCTTGACGTCATCGAGGTCTTAGACTTGCCGACCAGCCTTAAGCGGGCAATCTCGGTCGCTACGAAACAACGGGTTGAACTAGAAATGCAGAGCCAGACGGTGCAGCGCGATTTGGAGAGGACGATCCGGCGCCTCCAGAGCCAGCTGAAGCTCGGCGTGCGTGACAGTGGAGAGTTGCTTGGGATTTCACCGCAGTACGCTCACAAGCTGCGCCATCGGAAAGATGTGAGCCATGCGGCCAAGGTCGGCAAAGCGACTTCCACGCGTCTACCTCGGTAGACGTTCTGTGTAGTAATTCATGTAGTAATCCAAGCGAACCTAGTGACTAGAACCGGCCTGGAGCGGTCCGGCCCTCCGTCGAAATGAACTCAAACCCTCAGAACGGTCCTCAGTGGACCAACCTCCCCAGAGTTCGGGACCGTGAGGCCCCGAGTTCAAATCCCCGGCCCCCGACCAGTTTATGCATACGATCCCGGCCTTGCGACCGATCCCCAAGGGGTGCCGGATCACAGCCGGATCACAATTTCCAAAGGAAGTACCGTGTTTGAGCACTACCGCGCCGCAGCTCGCCGCACGACGAGTCTGCCCGGCCAGCGCCATTTCGCCACGCGCGCGGCCCCGCTCGCGCGTAAGTCATCGAGCGAGTGACAGAAGAGACCGACATCGCGCTGCGCGATGGGCGAACGCTGCACGTCTACGACACGCGTGGTGACGGCGCCGCCGTCTTCTGGCTCCACGGCACGCCCAACACCGGCGCGCCTCCGGCACCACTCTTCGGACCCGCCGCCGATCTCGGGATCCGCTGGGTCTCGTACGACCGGCCCGGCTACGGCGGATCGACGCGTCGCCCCGGCCGGGACGTGGCCTCAGCTGCGGGCGACGTAGGAGCGATCGCCGACATCCTCGGCATCGACCGATTCGGCGTCATGGGCCACTCAGGCGGATGCCCGCATGCTCTCGCCTGCGACGCGCTTCTCGGAGAACGCGTATCCGGCGCAGTCTGCGTCGCCGCCCTGGCTCCCGTCGACGCTGATGGACTGGATTGGTCTGCGGGCATGTGGCCGTTCGGCGCTGCGGAGCTGCACGCATCGATGCAGGGAGCCGCGGCGCTAGAGAGATATTTCGCGTCCAACGAGTGGGATCCGGAACAGTTCACACCGGCGGACCATGCAGCTCTCGAGGGGGAATGGTCATGGCTGGCGAATGTTGCGCGGCTTGGTACCGCAGGCGGCCCGGGCGGAATGATCGACGACAACATCGCCTACGTCGGGCCGTGGGGGTTTGACCTCGAGCAAGTGCGCGGTCCGGTTCTGTTGGTGCATGGCGGACAGGATCGGGTGGCGCCAAGCTCGCACGCCAGATGGCTGGTGAGTCGATTGCGGTTGGCGGAGCTCTGGCTGAGCCCGGACGACGGTCACATCTCCGTGCTCAGCTCAGCGGCTCAGGCGCTGAGCTGGCTCAGAGAGACTTTCAGCAGGCTGCCTGATGGAGGTACTGCCGACACTCCCCGGTCGTGAAACGACCTCGGTATCTCCGTAGCCCTTTGACATCGCGGGATCCCTCGTCGGCGTATGGGTCGGCTGGCGGCTCGCTATGAGCGAGCGACTGCGCTAGTGGCGTCGCGACCAACAGATCGACTCATATTCCGAGTTGGTCGCCGCCCGCGATCGCGGCTCATCGAGCGCGAACACAGCTGTCGCGCGATCTCAGGGACCGAACAAGCCAAGCGGTCAACCACAGTGTTTAGCGAGCCGCCCTCATCTGGAATATCAGGTGCGCAGCGCCGGACGCGATGACCTCCTGAATGGTATTGGCGCCACCCATGACGTTCCCCCAAGCCGGCGAAGAGGCTCTCGGCCGCGGTGGGTGACAACGTACACGGGCATGTGAAAAGGGCGGATCGTCGCCCCACGGATCGACGCCGAGGTCGAACATGCGCCGACCCATGACGGCGGCGCCTGACAACCGGAAGATCTCCTGGCGCACCTCGTTTCCGCCCTCGTGAAACATCCACTCGTGGAGCCGTTCGCCGCCGTCGGACAGGGGGGCTCCGAGGACAGTGCGATGAGTTTTCGGGTCGTCGGGAGTCTTATTTCGTGAACCCGTTAGCGTCCGATGCGATTATGGATTCGGCACGTGCGGGAGCGCTGGAGTCGGACTGGAGGGAGATGAGATGCTCGAACACAGGATCGGAACCCGCGAGGAATGGCAGGTGGCCCGGGACGAGCTCGCGAAGCTCGAGGCCGAGCAGGCGAAGCGAAACGAGGAGATCACGAGAGCGCGTCGCGATCTGCCCTGGGTCCGGGTCGACAAGGAGTACGAGTTCGACACCGAGGATGGCAAGAAGACCCTGGGCGAGCTCTTCGACGGGCGCTCGCAGCTGCTCGCCTACAACATCATGTTCGGCCCCGACTACACGCTCGGCGCCTGCCCTGGCTGCACCAGCTTGGGCGACGGGCTCGACGGCTCGCTCGTTCACCTGAGCCACCGCGACGTGACGCTGCTCTGTTTTTCGCGGGCGCCGGTGGAGCGGCTGACGGCCTACAAGCAGAGGATGGGCTGGCGGTTCCCCTACGTCTCCACCCATAACAGCGACTTTGCGTTCGACTTCAGCCTCGCGCTGACCGAGGACCAGGCGCAGCAGATTCCCGAGGTCAAGGAGATGATCGACAAACCGCCCGACTGGCTCCAGGAGTGGTCACGCCAGATCGGGGCTGAGCTGAAGGACGGTCTGCGCGAGAACCCGAGCTGGATCGCCTTCGCGCGCGAGAACGGGACCGTCTACCACACCTACACCGTGTCGGCGCCCGACCCGTTCGTCGCGCCGTACTACAACTTCCTGCTCGAGCGAACGCCGAAAGCCCAACCCGCCGAACCCCGCACCTGGCGGAAGGACGAATACCCGGACTGATTCCAATTGCGTCGTCGGTGGGCGACCAGTCGCGGTGCAGACTGGCTGTCCACCAGTGCGATTCCGTAGAAGACGATGGCTTGCAGTGCGGCCGGGCCATCCAGCTCGCTCGCGAGATTTGATCGAAAGCATCCAGCTGACGAGCGCATCGGTTTGCCTTGGTTTCAATCCAAGGAATGACGTAATTTTCGAACCCAACAAGCTCGAACAGAGAGCGGCAACCGCTCGGCCTCTCAATCGATTAGTTTCGGACCCCCGCGCAGTCTTAGCCTGTGAAGGATGGCTGAGCTGCGCACGCTGGTAACTGGGCTCGTCGTCGGTGAGTCGCCGCGCTGGCACGACGGCCGGCTGTGGTACGCGAACTGGGGCGCCCAGGAGATCTGTACCGTCGATGACAGCGGCCGCGGTGAGGTTATCGCCAGGGGCCCGAAGCCGGCGGGCTACTGCATCGACTGGCTGCGGGACGGTGCCCTGATCGTCACGGGCGAAGACAGTTTGCTGCGCCGCGCTGCGGATGGGTCATTCACAACCCATTCCGATCTCAGCGCGCTGGGCGAAGGCTGGAACGAAGTCACCGTTGACGGCCGGGGCAACATCTACGTGAACAGCGTCGGCTTCCGCTTCGGCCAGGAGGACTTCCGGCCGGGGACCATCGCCGTGGTGAGGCCGGACGGGACAGCGACGCACGTTGCCGACAACATCGCCTTCCCGAACGGCATGGTGGTCACGCCGGACAACTCGACGCTGGTCATCGCCGAGTCATGGGCGAACAAGCTCTCCGCCTTCGACATCGAAAGCGACGGCACACTGTCGAACCGGCGCGTCTGGGCGGAGGTTAGCGGAGACGGGATCTGCCTCGACGCGGAAGGCGCGATCTGGTGCTCGGGCGTTTCCGGCAACACGCCGGAATGCCTGCGCGTGCGCGAAGGCGGCGAGGTGCTGGAACGGATCACCCTCGACCGCGCCTGCTTCGCGTGCATGCTGGGTGGTGAGGACGGCAGGACGCTGTTTCTCATGACCGCCGAGTGGCGCGGTGTCGAGAGGATGGGTGAGCTGTTTCGGTCGCAGACCGGCCAGGTTCAGACCATGAGGGTTGACGTCCCACACGCCGGCCGGCCGTAGTCGAACGGCGCAGTTCGTCTACAACGGCATCACCAACGGAGGCGGCCTCCAGGCGTTCAAGGACGACGCCGAAAATGCCGACAAGTTGCTGCCCGAGACCATCCTCGCGCAGCGCCAAGCTACGGGTGGGTGAATAGTCATCTAAACCAGCGGAAAGCAGCGTCTGATAGTGACACCCCGCCGGATCACAGCCGGATCAGAATTTCCCACGGAGCACGGAACCGAGAACTTGTAACAGTGCCTCTCGCCTGGTGATGCGAACTCGCTCGATCCAATCGGTGGCGGCGTAGCGAGTTCAAGCCAGGACGTACAGGTCAGGACCGTGAGGCAATCCCGGGCCCCTTCGGCTATCTGCTTAACCAGGCACGGCGCGCGTACGCCTTAGCCAAAGGTGCAGTCGAGGGTGACCTTGGCGAGGGCGCTCTCGAGAACGGCGAGCTCCTGGTCGTCCAGCTTCGTCAGGAATAGATCGGAAACCCCGCGCACGTGGACCGGAGCTGCGACGGTCAGACGGTCCAATCCGGAGTTTGTCAACTGGACCACGACACCGCGCGCGTCGGCATCGGCGTGGGCACGACGCACCAGGCCATCGTGGACGAGCCGGGTGACGCGCCGAGTCATGCCGGAGCGTGAGATAAGGGCCCGGTCCGCCAGTTCTGTCATCCGCAACGAACCTCCAGCGATGGCCAGCTGAGCCAGCACGTCGAAGTCGGCCAGGGCCAGGCCGATCTTGCTTTCGAGATCGGTCTCGAGCTGGCGCAAAAGCGTGGCGTGGGCCCGGAGCAGCGCCTCCCACGCCTGCAAGCCGCGCCTGCCAGGCACCTCCCTGGCCAGGATCCGATCGAAGTGAGCAGCGGCGTCTGGTTCCGAAAGTACTTGCATATGCAATCACCTTAGCCTAAAGTATTTGTACGCGCAAGTATATCGATTACCCCGAAGGAGATTGCGGATGATCAAGGAAGTCCAAGTCGACCCGGATGGATCGCTGACCCGGCGGTGGGGCACCAGGGCGGACGACGTCCGAGTGAAAAGAACCAAGGCCGCTCTCGAAGCGAATGGAATGACGGTCCTCCGGGCGTCGGACGCCGCTGCGGCAAAGCGGATTGTTTTGGACCTCATCCCTGACGCCTCCTCGGTGCACCAGGGGGCCTCGCAAACGCTCGACGTGCTGGGTATCACTTACGAGATCGAAAAGTCCGGTCGCTACGCGGCGCTCCGCCCGCGTATCTGGAGCATGGATCGCGAGATCGAGGCCAATGAGATTCGCCGCCTAGGCGCGGCGCCAGATGTCATGCTCGGGAGCGTCCACGCGGTTACTGAGACCGGGTCGCTGCTCGCGGCTTCTATGAGCGGCAGCCAGCTCGGGCCTTATGTCAGCGGCGCTGGACGAGTCGTTCTCGTCGTCGGGACGCAGAAGATCGTGCGCGACATCGAGGAAGGTCTCCTCCGCATCCACGAATACGCGTATCGGCTTGAAGACGCCCGCGCCCAGGCTGCGTATGGCATACGCAGCGGGGTGAACAAGGTTCTCGTTATCAACCGGGAGATCACCCCGGGGCGGATCACTGTGGTCTTGGTCGACGAGGTGCTCGGTTTTTAAGTGCACCGGACAGAAGTACGCGAGACTACAGCAGCCCTAGCAATCCCTATATCGACGCTGAGGGTCGGGATCATCGGGGTCAGCCCCGTTCGGGGCTGGGCCACCACCGCCCACATCCCGGCACTGCGGGCGCTGCCGAACTACGAGATCGCGGCGCTCAGCGCGCATAGCGCGGAATCCGCTCGTGCAGTCGGCGAAGTATTCGGGGTCACCCCGGTTTTCTCGGACCACGAGCAGCTGGTGACGCGGCCAGACATCGACGTGGTCGCCGTTACGGTCAAGGTCCCGCACCATCGAGAGCTCGTCTCCGCCGCACTTGCCGCAGGCAAGGCCGTGTACTGCGAATGGCCTCTCGGCCGCGACCTCTACGACGCGCGAGCGATGGCCGCGCTCGCCGCGGAGCAGGGAGTGCGCACGGTCGTCGGGTTGCAGGCACGCCAGGCCCCGGCGATCGAGTTCGTTCAACAGCTGCTCCGAGATGGATACGTCGGCGAGGTCCTGTCAACGACCATGGTCGGAGTTTCGATCGCGGGCGACGCCCTGGTCCAGCCCAACGCCTACATGCTCGACAAGACAAACGGGGCCAACCTGCTCACGGTCCCCTTCGGCCACAGCCTGGACATTCTCAGTTACGTACTGGGCGAGTT
>MNES01000039.1 GCA_001917815.1 Chloroflexi bacterium 13_1_40CM_65_17
TCGGTGATCGCGAGCGCGGGCATCTCCAGCTCTGCCGCGCGCATGGCTAGCTCGGCAGGATGAGACCCTCCGTCGAGGAAGGAGAAGTTGGAGTGGCAGTGAAGCTCGACATAGGGCGTCACCGTTTCGGCTGTGCGACCGTTCCACTGCCATGAGGCGCTGGAGTGCGTTGCTGGCGGTGTTCATGCTGGCCTGCAGCCAGCCTGTACAGCCCACTGCCAAGCCGGCCACCAGCCCTTCGCCGGTCGCCATTCAAAGCCCATCGCCGTCGACCAGCCCAACAGCATTCGATCTGCCGCTGACAGCAGTCGACTTCTCCTGCCGGCTGCCGATCACAACACCTGACAACCAGGGCGCGTTCGTCAGCTTCCCAGCCGGCACTGTCCGCTTTGATTCCCAAGGCCGGGGACTCGCCGACCATTGGGGCCTTTACTACGACCTCGCCTTCTCGCGCTGGCTTCCGGTCCCGCGGCAGGCCGTTTCCCCGGACGGCAAGCACTTCGCCTACGGAGAACGCGGGGCCGACCAGTCGCATGTGGCACGAATGCACGTGGTCGATGTCGCGACGGGCGGCGATCATGTCTTCGATGCCTCGACAGGCGCGTGGTTCGTGCGCTTCGATGTGCTTGATTACGCCAGCGAAGGAATTTATCTCTATACGAACTACGAGGTGAGCGTTGGCGTTTCGTTGATGAACCCCACCACAGGTGCCATCCAGGCCGTCGCCAGTCTGCCCGACATCCAGGCCAGCGCGGGCAACCGAGCCTTCTGGGTGGGTTCCGTGAATCCGGCTGACCCAAATCCGCTCGGTGGCATCGGCATTCAGCCCAACCAGATCGATCGGTTCAGCCTTGCAGACGGCACTCGAGTTCCATGGTTCTACCGGCCTAGCACCGCTCCACGTGTGATTGGTGCGGATCTGCAAGGCCACCCGATCGTGCTTGTCGTCAACGGTAGAAATGGAGTCATTGACGATGACTCTGTGGGGGAGCTCATTCTCCTGATGAACCCACAGTCCCAGCGGTCGATCTTCACTGGCTCGGCCAAACTCGTCGGCTCGATGTTCATATCGATCTCGGACAGGCATGGGATCTGGTTCGGCACAGACCACGGTATTTACCTGTACACGGGGACAGCGTTCACGAAGGTGTCCAACCAGCCTGGATACCCCAGCCAAGGCTGCTTCTGATCCGTCAGTCATAGATCCGCTCGACGAACCACTGGTCGCGGTCGAGGTCGTGGTACAGCTCGCAAAGTAGGTCGCTGCCGACCAGCACCTTCCAGTACTCACGGACGACGAGCCGGTTCCACCACTCCGTCTCGACCTTCCAGCGGGCGATTGGGTCGAGAGGGCCGCTGAACATGCCTGAGATGAAAGCGGGCGAGCCGTCAGCGGCCAGCGTGAGCTCAACCGCGGTTGGTGGCGAGAGCAGCCGGGTCATGACAAGCCCCTGAAACGTTCGCGGGCAGCCCGCGTTTGAACTAAGGGATGCGCCGCTGGGTCGTTCTGGCGTTTCTTCTGGTGGCTTGCTCGCAAACCACGGGCAGCCCGGTCGCAGGCGCCACAGCTTCGCCTGCGCAGAGCGCGGCCACGCCCATACCCGACCTGCCTCTCACGAATGTCGACCTCTCCTGCCGGTTGCCGGTCATCGACAGCTCGAACTCGGGTATTGATCCACCACTTTTTGCGGGCGGTTTCGTGACCTTTCCGGCCGCGGCTCTCGCTCCCGATTCGGCAGGAGGAGTGCGGCTCGGTTCGAATGGCGATCTCACCACCGAGGCCAGCCCGACACTCCACAACGATCGGTCGGCCCTGCGAGGTACGCCTTTCTACGACCGGGCACAGCGACGCTGGGTGCCGGCATCCCCCTCCCAATCCACGCCTGACGGCGCCTTCTACGCCTACGCGACCTGGGATCCCTCGACCCCGAGCCGAGCCCGAGTTCATATCGTCAACGTGGGGACGGCGACCGAGAAGGTGTTCGATGTCGCGGTGCCGGACAACGCCATGGGTTTCACCGTCGCCGACTTCGACTCGCAGGGCGTCTACCTCCTCGCGAACGCATTCGAACAGCTTCCGAGTGGTGTCTGGCTCATGGACGCCACTTCCGGCGCGCTCCGCGAGCTGGTGCAGGTCACCTTTGTCGAGGCGGTGCGAGGCGGCTATGCGTGGGCTGCCCGCATCGATCCCCGTGATCCTTCGCCGCCCCAGCTGCGACGCAGTGGTACGTCGAGCAACAGCGTCGTTCGAGTCGACCTCGTCACCGGCGCGAAGACGACGTGGTTCTATCGCCCAGGCCTCCAGGTCGACACGATCGGCTTTGATTCCAGGAGCCGGCCGATCATCCAGGTTTCCCACCCCGACGGCAGCGGCCGCTCTGAAACCTGGTTGGTCAACGATCCCGGCGGCGATGGCTCCTCCCTCATCTATGCCGGAGGGTTGTTCATTTGGGAACCACAAGCGGATGGCGATCGACTCTGGTTTGGTGGCGGCACCAGCTTTCGCGGCACCACAGGCATATATCTCTACACGCAGACTCACGGACTGCAGAAAGTCTTCGCATTCACCCAGGGCAAGCCTGATCACGTGATCACCCCCGTAGGTTTCTGCGCCTAAGCAACAGCAACATCACGCGAATCGCTGAGCGGGGAGTGGGGAGGAGATGAACGCCGGCCGCGGCTTGCGCACCACCTCCTCTCCATGACGTTCCTGCAGTCGCTCGAAAGCGGCGACCACCTCTTCGCTCGTGCCGTCACCGCCTGACCACAGCCGCAGCTGCCGCCGGCCCGCCGCTTCCAGCACTGGCAGCTCGATCCACAGCTCTGTGATCGGGGCGCGCGGCTGCCACTCCTTGATCCATGCGCCGATGAGTCCGAACAACTCGGCCGCACTGGAGAGCGGGTGGCGGACGATGGATTCGCGGTCATCGGCTTCGTTCGATTCGTAGACGAGCCGCATGCGCACCCGCTTGGCTCCCGCGCCACGCAGGCCGAGCTCAGCCGCGAGGTCGCCGCACAGTGCGCGAGAAACGAAGAGCAGCGCCTCGCGATCCTCGACCGGCGGTTCGAACTGTCGATGTACGCTCGTGAACTGCGGAGGGCGCCACGGCGTGAGCTCATCGGGCTCCGCGCCGCGCGCGAGCATCACTGCATGTCTGCCCGCGCGACCAAGCTGGCTCTCCAGCTCGCGCGGACCGATCGCCGCCACCGCGCCCAGGGTGCGCAGGCCGAGCAGGTCGAGCCGTTCCAGCTGCTCCAGCGTGAGGGGAAGCTCACGAGCGGCGAGTGGAGCGAGGAAAGCCCGCGCGTCCTCGACCTGCATGAGACGGCCGGGCCGTGCGCGGGCCGCTGCGACTCGCGCTGAGAAAGGTCCGGGCGCCAAACCGAGGCGCGGTTCACGGCGGATCGCCGTGCGAAGACGTCGCCGTGCCTCGCGAATCGATTCGCCTGGCTTGACGACGCCGCTTACGTCCAGCCACGCGATGCCCTCGACCCTCACCTCGACCACGGGCGCAAGGTCGTATAGCGCGGATGCGATGAGCTCGCGCATGCGCGTGGCCGCATCTGGGTCCGGTGAGAGAAAGGTTGCCTGCGGGCACAGGTGCTCGGCCTGTCGCAGCAGCATTCCCGGCTCCACACCAAACGGAAATGCCTCCTCCGACGCGGCGATGACTTGCAGCTCCCAATCACCGATTACGACCGGGCCTCCATAGAGGTCGGGTCGCTTCGCGAGCTCGAGGTGGCCAGTCAGACCGCAGCAGACACGCATTCGAGTTCAACAGATGGAAGTGGCGCCTCGATGACCGGCGGTGCAAAGGGAAGCTCCGGACCGAGTGGGTAGCGGATCTCGAGCTCTGACTCTCCCAGCGGTGGCGCGACCCGGTTCTTCAGGCAGCGCGCGATTGTTCGCACGCCCACCATCTGTTCTCGATCCCACACCCAATCGACGCGCGAGAAGCCGAGGCTGAGGCTGGATGCGTGCGCGAATGCGCGTCCAGGGGCATCGACCACTCCGACCATCACCGTCCCCGAGCGATTGGCGCCGGCCTCCAGTGGCCCGAGCCAAGGCTCTGGGACCTCCCCCATTAAAAGGATGAAGCCGGCGCCCGCCCGGGCCAGAGTCGTCGCCGCTTCTCCGGACGAGTCCTGATCGAGGCGCACCACAGTCAGCGAGCTCAGATCAGGTTCGAACGGGAGGAGAGCCCACGGATCGAAATCGCCGCGAGTGTCAATCACCACGGCATGGGTGAACTCGCGCGTCGCCGCTGCAAGCAGCCCCAAAGCGAGGGTGAGCTTGCCGCAGGTTCCGCTTCCGGTCAGGAGCGTGAGCCGGCCACGAGGCAGGCCTCCGATTCCGGTCAAGCGATCGAGCGTGGTACAGCTCGGCCAGGGCTGCGGGGGCGGCAGTTCCGCCGCCCTCGTCAGCGCCTGGCTGCCAAAGCGGACCCGAATTGTGCTGATGGCGTGTTCGAGCTGTGCTGCCTGCATCGTTCTCCAGTGGCGAGCCTCCGGTTGGGACGCAGGTAGTGGAAAGGAGGTGCCAACAGACTAGCGAACAGATGTTCGATAGTCAATACCTTCTCTTAACTGTTGCTGTCATGGCATGGGCAACCGGGTTTCACCCGGTTGCGACTTTGTCTCTTAAGCCACCGACATGGCGAGGAGGGAGGGTATGCATGAAAGGGAACCTTGGTTCCCTTTCATAAAGAGAGCGCCGGGACTCCACAGAACCCCGGCGCATAACGAACGACTTTAGAAAACGATTGAAGAAGTTGTTACTTCTTCTTCTTGGCGGCCTTCTTCTTGGCTGCCGGCTTCTTGGCTGCCTTCTTCTTAGCCATCATTCTTTACCTCCTTCGCTCGTGATACGGACCCGAGGTTCCATGGTTTGGCGGGCTGGATTCCCTTGTGAAACGTCATGGACGATTTCTCCTGCACCTACCTCCTCTGCAACCCAACGGGTTTCGTCGCGAAGCCTCTTCGATGAAGTCTCCGAGACGTTGGCGGTTGTGCGAAATGGTCCGCGTACTCGCGTCGGGTCCGTCGCCTCTGTGGTGGCAACCACGAGCAGCATCGCCATACAAGTTGTCTTGATACATCGATTGCATCCCTCACGTCAAGAGATCGCTAAGATTTTTTTCTGTGCGATGTCCGGTGAAGTGCTTCGAATGCGGGACCTTCACCATGTCTCTCGACCTTTCAAAAGATCATCAACACATCGCATGCGAGAGATGCGAGACGGTGTGGTGCGCGGTGTGCGTCGCACGCATTGAGGTGAAGATTTCGCCGGAATGGTTGAAGCAGCAGCGCGTCGCAGAGCTCAACTGATGCGAGTAGTCCTCGGTCATGGCGCATCGGGCAACGCAGCTTCGATGAAGCCCTATGTCGTCGGCTTCAAGCGCCGCGGAATCGATGCGATCGCAATCGATCTTCCACGTGGAGGCGCTGAGCGCGCGATTCCGGTCTTCATCAAGACCTCGGGTCGTGGTCATGACGTGATCGGTGGCGGGCAATCGTTCGGCGGCCGCGTTGCGAGCATGGCCGCGATCGAAGCGGACTTCGGCGGTCTCGTCCTCTTCTCATATCCGCTGCACCGCCCAGGCTTCCCCGACCAGCTGCGAACCGAGCACTTTCCACAGATCCGCTGTCCGACCCTATTCATGAGCGGCGACCGCGATCCTTTTGCCCGCATCGAACTGTTGAAGGAGAAGATCAAGCTCATACCCGATGCCCGGCTCGAGATCTTCAAGGGCCAGGGTCACGGCCTGCTCGCCGTGCTAGACGATGCCCTCGATGTGGCAACGGACTTCATCAAGCAGATCAAGTGACTGCGAGCCAGCACATGGTGCGGGCGAACGGCCTTCGGTTCCGGACGATGGTCGACGGCCCCCCACAAGGGGAGCTCTTCATCCTCCTGCACGGGTTTCCAGAAGGAGCTGAGTCGTGGACGCGCCAGGTGGCCTCGCTGGCCAAGGCCGGATGCCTCGCCGTCGCGCCTGACCTTCGCGGGTACGGCCTGACCGACGCTCCTGCTGAGAAGGAGAGCTACGCCATCGATCATCTCGTCGATGACGTGGTCGGGCTCATAAAAGCATTCGGGCGAGAGTCGGCCCACGTCGCCGGGCACGATTGGGGCGCCATCGTCGCATGGTTCTTCGCGGCTCGGCATCCCGAGATGACCAAGACCCTCACCGTGCTTTCGGTCGGGCATCCTGCGGCGGTCGCGGCGGCAAGCCGCGACGACCCCGATCAGCAGGAGCGCTCGCGCTACGTCGCGCTGTTCCTTCTCGAGGGCAAGGCCGAGCAGGTGCTGGCCGAAGACGATTACCGCCGGCTGCGAGCGATGTTCGCAAGACCCAACCCGGAGGCTGTGCCGCGCTCAGCCATCGAGCATTTCGCCCGCTCGATCGCCAGACAGGGGCGCCTCACGGCCGCCCTCAACTACTACCGCGCCAACCTTGCCGCGAGTGGAGGGCCGTGGGAGCGGCTGGCGAACATCGGGCCGATAACGACGCCGACCGTCCTGCTCTGGGGCGATCAGGATCCCGCGCTGGGCAGGCGCGGAGCGGAGGGAACCGCCGGCCATGTCGCGGCGGAGTACAAGCTCATCGTCCTGGACGGAGCCGGGCACTGGCTTCAGTTCGAACGTCCGGACGAAGTGAGCAGCGCCCTCGCCGCCGCGGCAAATCTATAAGCTGTCAGCCATGCTCCGACGGGGAGACGATAAGGAGAGGCGGTCCAGCCTGCGCCGGCTCGACGACATTCTCGACACCCTCGAGCAGTTGAACCTTCACGACCGCACGGAGCTGACGCACGGCCTCGCCGAGAGCCTCGTCCTGCTCGGCGTGGATGATCCATACAGCATTCCGATCCCCCAGCTCATCGAGCGCGTGTGGGCGATGCAGCAGCCGTACCTCATCACCATCGTGGTCGAGCGCCGCCGCCGCCGCCGCCGCAAGGTCGATCCCAAGCTTTCCAGCGGATCCGGCCTTGCCTGAAGACAACCTCTGAAGGCCACCGAGTGGATCGATGTCTTCCTGCGCATGAGCTCGCGCGTGCGCGCTTCGGTTCTGCCGCTCGCGGGCACCGACGCGGGGCGGGCGCAGCTCACGATCGGAGCTGGTGGCGATCGCACGATGGAGCTCGATCGGGCGGCTGAAGCGGACGTGTTCGCCGAGCTGGATGTGCTCGCCGCGCGCGGCGAGAAGTTCTCAGTTCTCTCCGAGGAGGCCGGCCATCGCAGCTTTGGCGCCGACTACCCGCTGGTGCTGGTCGATCCCGTCGACGGCAGCCTGAACGCCAAGCAGGGCGTCCCGTTCTTCGGCGTGATGCTCGCTCTGGTCGATGGGCCCACCATCGCGGACACCGTGGCCGGCTGCGTCGTCAACCTGATCAACGGAGACGTGTGGACCGCGATCCGCAAGCAGGGCGCGCGTCGGGGAGGCAAGCCCATCGAGGTCATGCAGCGAACTGAAGGCAAACGGCTCGAGCTGATCGCGCTCGAGAGCACGCCGAGCGCGCTCGCCGTCGCGCGCGGATTGGTCCAGCGCTCGGGCAAGATCCGTATTCTCGGCTCGATGGCGCTCGCGATCACGCACACGGCCGCGGGAAGCTTCGACGCCTTCTGCGCTCCAGTGCCCGTCAGGGTTTTCGACATGGCGGCGAGCCTCCTGATACTGGCCGAGGCAGGCGGGATCGCGACGGACCTAGCTGGCAATCCCTTGGGCTCGCTGCCCTGCGGGCTCGAGACGCGGAGCTCGCTCATCTGCGCCCCGAGTCGCGACCTTCACGCGACGGCGATGCGGGCGCTGGCCGGCGAGTGATGGTCTTCGCGCCGCCGCACACGGTGTTCGTAATCCTCAGCTTCGAGGGGCCCGACGTCTACAGCCAGGCAGGTGGCCTCGGGGTGAGGGTCAAGGGCCTCTCGCGCGCCCTTGCCCAGATCGGCTACCAAACGTACCTCTACTTCTGTGGCGACCCCGACCTGCCCGGCGAGGAAAGCCACGAGTCGGGCCGCCTCGTCTACCGCCGATGGTGCCAATGGATCTCGGCCCGCCATCGTGGAGGCGTCTATGACGGCGAGGAAGAGAAGATCCGCGACTGGAACACGAGCCTGCCGCCGAGCCTCATCGATAACGTCATCGCTCCCGCGGTAGAAGCAGGTCGCAACGTGGTCGTGATGGGCGAGGAGTGGCATACGTCATGGTCGATGAATCTCCTCTCGGAAACCCTCTACTATCGCGGCCTTCGCGATCGCGTGGTGATGCTGTGGAACGCGAACAACACGTTCGGCTTTCATCGCATCAACTGGTCGGCGCTCGCGCTCGCCGCCACCATCACCACGGTCAGCCGGTATATGAAGTTCAAGATCTGGGAGCGGGGGCACAACCCGATCGTCATCCCCAATGGCATCCCCCGCGCTTCGATCCAGGATGCGGATCCCGAAGCGGTGGCCGACGTCAAGGCGGCGGCGGCGGCCGACCATTTCTGCTTCAAGATCGGGCGCTTCGATCCCGATAAGCGCTGGCTGATCGCCGTATCCGCGGTCGGCTACCTGAAGCGCCACGGAAAACGCGTGCGGCTGCTCATTCGTGGCGGGCGCGAACCGCACGGCGGTGAGGTGATCTCGCACGCGCAGCACCAAGGACTCAAGGTCATTCATATCAACTCTCCTGCAGAACCGGCCGAGCTGGCGGCGGTCCTTCGCCAGCACCCGGAGGCAGACGTGGTCAATCTCACGAGCTTTGTCAGCGACGCGATGCTCGGCGTGATCTACCCTGCCTGCGATGCCGTGCTCGCCAACTCAGGGCATGAGCCCTTCGGCCTGGTGGGCCTCGAGGTGATGGCGGCCGGCGGGCTTGCCGTCACGGGCGCCACTGGAGAGGACTACGCGGTCTCGTATCGCAACGCGCTGGTGCTCGAGACGGATGACGCCATCGAGCTCGTGACCGAGCTCAACCTGATCCAGCAGCGCCCTCGCCTGGCGGCCGCGATCCGCCGCCGGGGCCGCGTGACCGCCCGGGCGTACGTATGGCAGAAGGTGATCGAGCAGCTATTGCTGCGAGTCGAGTACGCCGCCGCCCAGCAGGCGGTCAGGCTGCCCGAGGTGGGGTCCGAGTACTTGCGGCCAGCGCGCCGGCGGACCCGCAAGCCCGAGACGTCGATTGGCTGAGAACCTCGTCGTCTACACGATCGTTCACCAGCCCCGGCGCTTGAAGCTGCCCGCGCAGGTGGTGCCGGCCAGGACCGCGCCGGAGGGTATCTCGGACTATCTGTTCGACGAAGCCCTCGATCGCCATTACTTCGAGCAGGTGGCCGCCAACTCGTACGTCCCGGCGGCGGCGCTGTTCACCGACCTGACCAGGCGCGGCTGGAAGATGTCCATCGCCTTCAGCGATTCGTTCCTGATGCAGGCCGAGCGCTGGGGACCCCAGGTGCTCGACGGCTTCAAAAGGCTGTGTGCAAGCCCCAATGTCGAGGTCGTCAACGTCGAGCCGTATCACTCCTGGCTGCTCTACGTGGATATCCTGGCTTTCAAAGAGGCGATGCTCGCGGCGCGCCGGCGGTTGGAGGACCTGTTCCAGAAGCCGATCGCGGTCACCGATACGACCGAGATGTTCATGTCCAACGACGTCTACTTCGCGCTCCAGCAGTGCGGCTTTGATGGCGCGTTCATGGAGGGCCGCGGCTGGCAGCTGGGATGGCGCGAGTCGACTCATGTCTATCAACATCCGATGCAGCGGCTCAAGCTGCTCGTGCGTCATCACGATCTCTCTGACGATGTCGGATATCGCTTTTCCAACCGCGCCTGGAACAACTGGCCGCTCATGGCGGACACGTACGCCCGCTGGCTGCGTGAGACATGGGGCGATCTGGTCACGCTGGCCTGGGACTTCGAGACGTTCGGCGAGCACCATCGCCGCGACACCGGGATCTTCGATTTCATGCGGACGCTGGTCAGAGAGCTGAAGAAGCGAAAGGTGAGGATGATGCTTCCATCCGAGGCGGTTCGCGACCTCGGCGCCCGGCATCTCGAGGTCCCGGTCAACGAATATGGAACGACGTGGGCGGGCGAGGGCGGCATGGAGTTCTTCCTGGGCAACGAGGCCCAGCAGGGCCTGTTCAGGCTCATGCACCATGCATACTCGAAGGCGAAGCTGACAGGTGACCCGCGGCTGGTCGAGATCGCGAAGTGGCTGTTCCAGTCCGACAACCTGCACCTCATCCAGTGGTTCGGGCGCTGGGGCAGCGAGGCCGAGGTGAGCGCGTATTTCACGCCGGACGAATGGTGGGAGCTTGGCGCGCTAGGTATCGTGCGCGAGCAGCAACGCGTTTACATCAACTTCATTCGCGCGCTCGACGACTACGCAAGGTGATATGTGATCCTGTTTAACCAATGAAGCCGCTACACGTTGCCTTCATATGGCACATGCACCAGCCGTATTACAAAGACGACCTCACGAGCACATACCTGCTGCCGTGGGTGCGCCTGCGCTCCGCCAAGGACTACTACAAGATGCCGGCGTTGCTCGACGCTTATCCAAAGATTCGCTCCACTTTCAACCTCGTCCCGTCGCTTCTAGCGCAGATCGAGGACTACGGCAAGGAAGACTCGGTCGACCTTTTCCTCAACCTGAGCAGGCGCGCCGCCGCCGAGCTCTCATCCGAGGAGCGCGGATTCATCATCCGCTGGATGCGCGAGTCGCCTCGCGCGCTGCGCGTGCAACAGTCGCCTCGCTACCTCGAGCTCGCCTCTCGCCAGCCCGACGCGCAGTTCACAACCCAGGACATGCGCGACCTGCAGATCTGGTTCAACCTCGCGTGGTGCGACCCGGCGTGGGCCGAGTCCGATCCCCGGCTGGCGGAGTTGAAGCGGAAGGATCGCCACTTCTCCGAGGCGGACAAGGAGCCGCTTTTCGAGGCGCAGATGGAGATCATGCAGAAGGTCATCCCGAAGTATCGGGAGCTGGCCGAGCGCGGTCAGGCCGAGCTGACCTTCTCGCCTTACTACCATCCGATTCTGCCGCTCCTCATCCACCTCGACTCCGCGCGGACGGCCAATCCGCAGATTCAGCTCCCGGAGCGTCACTTCTCGCATCGCGAGGACGCGGAACGGCAGATCGAGTTGGGGCAAGGGTTGTTCGAACGCCTGCTGGGGACCCGCCCAACCGGCATGTGGCCTTCGGAGATGGCGGTGGGGGAGAGCCTGGTCCCGCTGGCTACTCGGGCGGGCATCGATTGGATGATCAGTGACGAAGAGGTGCTCTCCCGCTCGCTCGACACTCACTTCTATCGCGACAACGAGGGCCGCGTCAACGCCCCCGACCAGCTGTATCGCCCGTTCCGCGTGGAGCGCGAAGGCAAATCGATAGGGATGGTGTTCCGCGACTCGCCGATCTCGAACTCGATCGGCTTCGATTTCCAGCGGATGTCAGCCGTCGATGGCGCGCGCAACCTGGTCGGGCGTCTGAAGCGAATCCGCGATCAGCAGGGCGACAAGGACTACCTGGCCGTCATCGCGCTCGATGGCGAGAACGCGTGGGAGTTCTATCCGCGCGACGGACACGATTTCCTGAACGCGCTCTTCACCGAGCTCGAGGCGTCGACTGATATCGTCACGACGACGGTCTCCGATTTCATTCGCGAGCACCCGCCCCAGCAGAGCCTGAGCCACCTGCACACCGGCAGCTGGATCGGCGCCAGCCTGGACACCTGGATCGGCGACCCGGAGCACAACGTTGCATGGGACCTTCTGGCGGAGACTCGATCGTGGCTCGAGGACCAGTCACGTCAGCGGCCTCAGCTGGCGGACGCCGCCGCCCTCGGGTGGCGGGAGATCCTGATCACGGAGGGGAGCGACTGGTTCTGGTGGTTCAGCCGCAAGCACGACTCTGGCATGGACACGATCTGGGACAACCAGTTTCGCCTTCATCTTCGCAACGTGTACAAACTCATGGGCCAGCGCGCCCCGGCGCGACTGTTCCAGCCGATATTCCAGCGCACTCCGACGTCGGAGCGCCATGTGCCGGCGGAGAGCATCAGCCCCAAATCACGAAGCGACCCGGCGTGGAGCAAGGCCGGCTTCTACGTCGTCGGCTCGGGCTTTGGGGCTCTTCACCGGCCGGCGGGCGTGGTGGAGCGCGTCCTGTACGGCTGTGATCCCGAGCGCGTATACATTCGCATCGACAGCCCGCGATCGCCGGCCGAGCTGGATTCACAGAAAATCGAGTTCTGGATCTACTGCTCGGGCCCTCCCACCAGCGGGCACGACGGCAAGCTGACACTGCCGTTGGCGGTCACGCCGGCCGCGGAGATCGGATTCGATGTTGCGCAAGTGGTGCGCGTCGTTCCTCGCGCCAAAGGCGCATCGGTGACGGTCGCGCGGGTCAACACCGAGCAGACGAAGGCCGAGCCTGTCTCCGATTTCAACGAAAGCGATCCGTTCTACATCTCCGTCCCACTCAAGCTGCTCGGCCGGCATGGCGGCGACACGCTGGAGATGGCGCTCATCGTCAGCCGGGAAGGCCGCGACATCGAGCAGGTGCCTCCAGCGGGGTCGCTGGGACTGCGGATCCCGGCCGACGGCGCGTTGGTCGAAGCGCCGGGGCCAAAGCAGCTCAAGGTGCTCGTCGCGACTTCGGAGCTGGCGCCGTTTGCGAAGTCGGGCGGCGTTGCCGACGTCGCGGCATCGCTGTCCAAGGAGCTGCGCCGGCTCGGGCACGACGTGCGGGTCGTGTTGCCGCGCTACCGCCAGGTGGACATCGGCAAGCACGGGCTCAAGCCGGTCATCCACGACCTTCCGGTGCCGCTCGGAGCGCAGACCGTGGCGGCGACAATCTTCGAGGGCCGTCTCGGCGAGATGGTGGTCTACTTCGTCGACTGCCCGACCCTCTACGACCGCGACGGCATGTTTGGATTCGGAGACGACGACGCCCGCTCGGTTTACTTCTCGCGCGCGCTGCTCGAGATGCTTCCGGCGCTCAATTTCACGCCGGATGTCATCCACATCCACGACTGGTTCCCAGCCCTGGTGCCGAACCTCATCGAGCGCGTCTACACCGAAGGCCCCGCCGGCGAGGTGGCGACTGCGCTCACCATCCACAATCTCGCAGCCCAGGGCGTCTTCGGTTTTGGAGCGCTCACTCTCGCGGGCCTGGACAAGTGGGGCTTGATCCGCGTTGGGATCCCAGGTCTGGACAACGTCGTCAACGTACTCGGGCGCGGCATTCATTACGCGGACGTCGTCAACACCGTCAGCGAGCGCTATGCCGCCGAGATCCAGACCCCTGAGTTTGGCGAGGGCCTCGACGAGCTCTTGCGCTCGCACGCGCACAAGCTGCACGGAATCGTCAATGGCATCGACTACGAGATCTTCGACCCGCATCGCGATCCGAACATCCCGCACCACTACACGGCCTCCGCGCCCGAGCCCAAGGCGCTGTGCCGCGCGGAGCTGCGCAGCGAGCTCGGGTTGGAGCAGGTCGACCGGCCGCTGTGCGCCATGGTTTCGAGGCTGTACGACGTCAAGGGCCTGGATCTCGTAGAGCAGGCCATGCCCGCGCTGATGCAGTTCGGCGTACAGGTGGTGGTCATCGGCACCGGCGACCGCAGATACGAGGACATGTTCAGGCGCTATGCGTCGGAGCGCCCTGGCCAGGTCGCGGCGGCGATTGGCTTCGACGCTCCCCTGGCGCAGCGGATCTACGCCGGGGCTGACGTGCTGTGGATGCCGTCACGCTACGAGCCGGGCGGCCTCGCACAGCTGATCGCCCTGCGCTACGGCACCATCCCGGTTGTGCGCTCGACAGGCGGGCTCGCCGACACGATCAAGGATTACGACCCCATCGGGGCGACAGGAAGCGGGTTCACGTTCACGCCCTATGACCCGTGGCAGTTCTACGCGGCGGTTGTGCGCGCGGCCGAGACGTACCGGCACCCGTCGCTGTGGACCTGGCTCGTACGCCGCGCCATGACGGAGGACGTTTCGTGGTCCCGCTCCGCACAGCGCTACGTGCAGCTCTTCCACGCCGCCATCGCCGCCAGCCGCGAGCGCCGGGGAGTGGCCGCCGTACCGGACTGAATCGGTAACCGAACCGCCGGGGTGGGCGTTCGGCATTGTGAATGAGCCGCTGTCCCTGGCTAGGTATCGCGATCGTCGTTTTTGTTGGTTCGTGCGCAACCTCACTACAGGCGTCGAGACGCCACTACCCGAAATCGCTTCGCTGATCGATACCTGGCCGCACTGAAGCGGCGCCGTCAGCCTCCCCAGTCCGGGAGCAGGCGCAGCTGCTCGACGCGGCGAGCGGCAGGCGCATAGGCGATGTCGAAGTAGTCGGTGACCATGCGGCGCGCGGAGAAGTCGGTGACCACGTGGCGGATCGACGCCCGCATCATCGCCACCCAGCGCTGCGGAATGCCATTCTCGTCGCGCTCGTAGAACGCGGGCACCACCTCACGCTCGAGGAGCCGGAAGAGACCCTCGGCTTCGGCCTGGTCATCAACGTTAGGCCGGTCCAGCGTCGCGCCTGAGGGGATCGCCCACCCGAGCTCGGGCCGGTAGGCCTCGTCCCACCAGCCGTCGAGGACGCTTACGTTCAGCACGCCGTTGGCCCCGGCCTTCATCCCGCTCGTCCCGCTCGCCTCTAGAAACCGCTTCGGGTTGTTGAGCCACACGTCGGCGCCGTGCACGAGGTGGCGCGCAATCGCGAGGTCGTAGTCCTTGAGGAACGTGACGCAGGGCTCTTCTCGTGCCAGTGCGACAACTTTCGCGACGATGTCCTTGCCCGGCTGGTCGGCGGGATGTGACTTGCCCGCGAAGATCAGCTGCACCGGGCGCTTGCTGTTGCGCAGGAGCTTGTTCAGGCGCGCGCGATCCTCGAGCAGAAGGTTGGCGCGTTTGTAGGGCGCGAAGCGACGCGCAAACCCGAAGGTGAGCGCGTGCTCATCCATCTGCTCGGAGTCGACCGATCTCGTGCGTGCCACCTTGAGGAGGTTTCGTTTCAGCTCGACGTGCACTGACCACAGCTCGGCGGCGGGGATCTCGAACACCGCCTGCCAGCGTCCGTCCTCGCCATCCAGGTCCCACCAGTCGGGCCCGACGTACCGCCGCAGCAGATCCGCGATCTCCGGCGCCACCCACGTCGGCATGTGCGCGCCGTTGGTGACGGAGCCGATCGGCACCTGCGACTCGGGCAACCCCTTCCAGGCGTCCTTCCACAAGCGCCGGGAGACCGCGCCGTGAAGGCGGCTCACGCCGACAGCCTGGTCGGCGAGCCGCAGTGCCGCGTATGTGGTGACCAGCCGGTCGCGCGGATCGCCCGGACGCTGCCGGCCGAGGTCCATGAATCGATCGAACGAGATGCCGACCTCGGTCAGGTAAGGGTTGAGCAGGTCCCAGACCAGGCCAGGCTCGAAATAATCGCTGCCGGCCGCGATCGGGGTGTGCGTGGTGAAGACGATGCCCGCCCGCGCGACCAGGCGGGCTTCCTCGAGGGTCATCTGCCGCGAGGCGCGCAGCTCGCGGATGCGCTCGATCGCGCAGAGGAAGCTGTGCCCCTCGTTGAGATGGAAAACGCCGGCGACCATGCCCAGCGCGCGCAGCGCGCGGACGCCACCGATCCCGAGCACGATCTCCTGCCGAAGGCGCCGGTCGGGCTCCGGCACATAGAGGCGGTCGGTTATGGCGCGGAGGTCGGGCGGATTGGACTCGAGATCCGTATCGAGCAGGAAGAGCGGCACTCGCCCCACCTGCGCGCGCCACACTCCGATCTTCACCTTCCGTTGGCCTATGGGAGCGTCGACCTCGACGCCGTCGACCTTTCGCACAGGTAGGTCGTCGCCCCGGTTCTCGTAGTACACCTCGACCTGGCGGCCTTCGGCGTCGATGTCCTGGCGCCCGAAACCCTGCTTGTAGAAAAGACCGACCGCGACGAGTGGCAGGCCCAGGTCGCTGGTGGCCTTCAGGTGGTCGCCGGCGAGCACGCCCAGCCCTCCCGAATAGATGGGCAGGCACTCGGCAAGGCCGAACTCGAGCGAGAAGTACGCGACGACCATCGGCGCCCTGGCGTCCATGAACGGCGGGCGGCGGTCGTAGTACTCGCGATACGCCTGGCGAGCCTCCTCCAGAGCGTGGCTGACCTCTTCGCGCTCCAGCGCTTTGGCGACGCCTTGCTCGCCCAGCTGCGCCAGCATCAGCACCGGGTTCTGGCGCGTGGATTCCCAGAGCTCGGGGTTCAGCGCCTGGAACAGACCCTCGATTCGTGGCTGCCACGTCCAGAGCAGGTCGTGAGCGAATTGGTTGAGTTCTTCGAGCATCAGCATGAGATGGTATGCGGTAGGGAGGAAGGGACATGAAGGCCGTGGTCATGGCCGGCGGCGAGGGTTCTCGTCTGCGACCCCTGACGAGCCGGCAGCCAAAACCGCTGGTGCCGGTCGCCGGGCGGCCGATCATGGAGCACATCCTTCTGCACCTGCGTCGCCATCAGATGCGCGACGTGATCGCCACCGTGCAGTACCTCGGCGCTTCGATTCGCAACTACTTCGGCGACGGCTCCGAGCAGGGTGTGGCGCTGACCTACTCGGTCGAGGACTCGCCGCTTGGCACCGCGGGCTCGGTGATGCTCGCGCGCCAGCAGCTGACAGAGCCGTTCCTGGTCATCTCGGGCGACGCGCTGACCGACATCGACCTCGGGGCCGCGGTTCGCTTCCACCGCGAGCGCCGGGCGCTGGCGACGATCGTGCTGAAACCGGTGCCAAACCCGCTGGAGTACGGCGTGGTTGTCGTCGACGAGGGCGGCGCGGTGCAGAGGTTCATCGAGAAGCCGAGCTGGGGCGAAGTCATCTCCGACCTCGCCAACACCGGAATCTACGTGCTGAATCCGGCGGTGTTCGACTTCTTCCGGCCCGGCGAGCCGACGGACTGGTCGGGCGACGTGTTCCCGAAGCTGCTGAAGCAGGGCGAGCCGGTCTTCGGCTGGGTGACGTCAGGTTACTGGGAGGACGTCGGCAACCACAACGCTTATGTGAAGGCCAACTTCGACTGCCTCGAGGGCAAGGTCAAGGTCCAGATCCCGGCCGATCGCAAGGACGAAGGGATCTGGATCCACGAGGATGCCGATGTTTCGGACGGGGCTCGAATCGACCGCCCGGCGCTCATCTGCGCGGGCGCGAAGGTGCGCTCAGGGGCCTGGGTCAATGGGCCGTGTGTGATCGGCGGCTACACCACGGTCGACTCGGGCGCAAAGGTCTCGAACTCGATCGTCTGGGACCACTCGTACATCGGCCTCAACTCGAGGCTTCGCGGTGCGGTCGTCTGCCGATCGGTGACGGTCAAGAACGGATGCCTGCTCGAGGAAGGCAGCGTGATCGGCAGCGAGGTCGTGCTGGGGGTGGGTTCCACCGTGAACGCCAACGTCCGCATCTGGCCCAACAAGGAGGTCGAGCCGGGTGCGGTCGTGCACGACTCGATCATCTGGGCTGGGTCGTGGAAGCGCGGGCTGTTCAGCTCCTACGGGTTGACCGGCCTCACCAACGTGGAGTTCACGCCCGAGTTCGCATCGCGGCTGGGCGCTTCTGTGGGGGCGTTGAGCGCGAAGGGGACGGAGATCGCAATCTCACGCGACTACACGCGGGCGGCGCGCATGATCCATCGCGCGCTGATGTCAGGGATGATCTCCTCGGGCGCCAATGCCACCGACCTCTCGGTGCTCCCGGCGCCGGTCGCGCGCTACTGGGCCCGCCACAACCACGTTTCGGCCGTTCACGTTCAGACGTCGCCGGTCGATCCGCGCTCCGCCGACATCCGGTTGTTCGACGATCATGGGCTCGACATCGACAGCCGCACCGAGCGCAAGCTCGAGAGCTTGTATTTCCGCGAGGACATCCGCCGCGTGCTCCACTACGAGATGGGCCGCATCGTGCGCCGCGACAGCCAGACCGACCGATACATCGAGGACATGCTGGCGAAGCTCGACCTCGAGACCGTACGCGGGGCGGCGTTCAAGGTCTTGATCGACTACAACAACGGCGCCGCGGCGATGGTGCTGCCACGCGTGCTGCAGGAGATGAACTGCACCGTCATCCCGCTCAACGCATCGCCGGCCGAGATCGTCGTCGAGCAGGACGAGCCCGCGTTTAGGGCTCACCTGCAGGAGATGGGCGTGATCACCTCCGCGGTCAAGGCCAAGGTCGGCGTCTTCGTCGATTCGCCGGGCGAGCGCTGCTTCATCGTCGACGAGACCGGCGAGGTGCTCGACCACGACACGGCTTTCGCGGTGTTGACCCAGCTCGCTCTGACTGCAAAGCCGGGGATCGTGATGGGGCCAGCCTCGGCGTCGCTCGCGTTTTCGATGATCGCCGACGAGATGAACAGCCGGTTCGTGCCCACGAAGATCACTCCCGGCGCCGTGCTGCGGGCCGCTCAGCACGCCGACACCGTGCTCGCATCAGACGGCGCGGGCGGCTACTGCTGGCCGGACTTCGCCGTCGCCTTCGACGCCATCTTCACGGCCGTTCGCGTCCTGGAGCTGCTGGCCCAGACCGGAACCTCGATCGGAGCGCTGAAGAAGCGGATCCCCCGGGTCGCCCACAAGAAGGCGGTGGAGTTCTGCCCGTGGGAGATCAAGGGCCGTGTGATGCGAACGATGATGGAAAGGCATCTCAAGGACCGGGTCGACCTCACCGACGGCGTGAAGGTGTTCGTGGACGGCGGTTGGGTGCTCGTCGTGCCCGATGCGGACCGCCCGGAGTACCACATCATCGCCTCGACCCTCGATCCCGTCCGCTCTCAGGCGCTCGTCGACGAGTATTCGGCCTTGGTGCGCTCGGTCGTCTCCGAAGCCGCCCCTGAATCCGAGGGTGTCGTCGAAAAAACCTAGAATCTGATCTCGCGTTGTGCGCGTTAGAGCGGGCGTAGCTCACCTGGTAGAGCGCAACCTTCCCAAGGTTGAGGTAGCCGGTTCGAGGCCGGTCGCCCGCTCCAACTCACCCTGGGATCCGCAGTTGCCGCTCGAGCCGAAGGGCCTGCTTCGGTGAGAAGACCCGCCCTCGCAGCAGCTGCAGCGCCTCTTCCTGGCAATCCAGAATCCCGGACAGAGCTTGCAGGCGCAATTCCCGCGGAACCTGGTTATCGCCGGTGGCCGCCTGGTCGTAGCCGGCGTGCCCCATGAATGCTCTGACGATGGTGTGCAGCTCTTCGGGACTCAGCCAGGCCGCCAGATCGGGTAGGAGCCGATCGAAAGAAGTGCGGCTGAGTGATGTGTAAGACCCGTGCTCCCGCGCGACCTCCACGCAGAGTCGATTCAAGTCGATCTCGAAGTAGACGGCCCGCGCCGCGTTTTTTGCCTGTCGAATGAATTGACGGCGCTGGATGTACAGACCGACGCACAACCAGCCGATCGCGCCGACGAAAGCGCCGACGATACCGGGGACGACAAGAGCAGGATCAGGCATGCGCTCTCACGCAGTGAATTGTGTAGCTCAAAGAGCGATTTGAGGGCCTCGCAGGGGCGGTTCGCGGCCGGCCGCCCGCTTCAAATTGCTTCTTAGGCTTTTACCGTTTATCTTCCCGGATATCGCGGCACACCTTCGATCCGCAGCTGAACTCGCCGCATACGAGCTGCGCCGACTGCGTGGGAACTTTTATCGGAGACTACTTCGGAAAGGCGGATCTTCGGGCGCAGCGACGACGGCTCGATAACCCGATGAGAGGGGCCCGGCGTGTTTGGGCCCTCCTACCATTTACCCGGTTGAACCTGCCCAAGGAGGAAGACCAATGGCGCGTACGCCCCTACTCCGGAAGTTCCAGGCCCTCTTCGAGGATTTCGAGGAGGCCCAGAGGTCGGGACGCACCATCGAGGCCGTGCAAGCGGACCGCCGGCAGATGCGCCTGACACGTCGAGACTTCCTGAAAGCCACTGGAGCAACAGTTGGCGCGGCGGCACTCGGTGGCCCGCTCGCAGCGCTTGGGGCGGCTGCGCAGGGCGTGGCGACGTCGCGTATCGCGATCATCGGAGGAGGAATCGCCGGGCTCAATGCCGCCCTTACGCTGCAGGACGCAGGCATCGCCTGCACCGTTTATGAAGCCTCTCCGCGCGTGGGCGGACGTATGCATTCCGACACCACCTCGTGGCTGAACGGCCAGACGAGCGAGCACTGCGGCGAGCTGATCGACACCAAGCACAAGACCATCCAGAGTCTGGCGCAGCGCTTCAATATCCCCAAGGTCGACCTGCTGGCGGCCGAGCCGAACAATTCCACCGAGACCGATTTCTTCTTCGGCGGGTACTACACCACCGCGCAGGAGAACGCCGACTTCAACCCGGTCTGGACCGCGGTCAAGAAAGACCTGAACTCGGCGCCGTTCCCCACGCTCTACAACATGTCCACTCCGGCAGGCCAGGCGCTGGACAACCTGAGCCTGTATAGGTGGATCGAGAAACGTGTGCCCGGCGGCCACACCTCAAAGATGGGGCAGCTGCTCGACGTTGCCTACAACATCGAGTACGGCAACGTAACGACCGAGCAGAGCTCGCTGAATCTCGTCTACCTGCTCGGCTTCCAGCCGGTACCCGGCAACTTCCGGATCTTCGGTGCCTCGGATGAGCGATATCACCTGCAGGGCGGCAACGAGCGCCTGCCACAGGCGATCGCGGCGGCGCTGGCGCCAGGCACGGTGCAGCTCAACACCGCCTTCACGAAAATCGTCATGAATGGCGACGGTTCATGGACGCTCTCGTTCAACGGGCAGGCCGGAAAGTTCACCCGGGTCGTCGACAGGGTGGTGATGGCGATCCCATTCTCGGTGTTGCGTGGCCTCGACTACAGTCAAGCCAAATTCGACAACGTGAAGCAGACCGCCATCACGCAACTCGGCTATGGCAAGAACTGCAAGCTACAGCTTCAGTTCAACAGCCGCTACTGGAACCAGAGCGGGCCGTGGGGCATCGGCAACGGGGCAACCAACTCCGACACGGGCTACCAGAACACATGGGATGTCACCCGCGCCCAGGACGGCGCCACCGGGATCCTGGTCGACTACACCGGCGGCGGCGTGCCGCTGGGGTCGTTCACTGGCGACCCCACCAGCCCCGGCGTGGTGGCGAAGTTCGCGCGAACGTTCCTCAGCCAGATCGAGCCTGTCTTTCCGGGCATCAGCAAGCAGTGGAATGGCCGTGCCACCCTCGACGTGCCGTTCACGAACCCATTCCTGCTCGGCTCGTACTCCTATTGGAAGGTCGGCCAGTACACGCAGTTCAGCGGCTACGAGGGCCTTCGCCAGCCGGACATCCACACCGGCAAATGCCATTTCGCCGGCGAGCACTGCTCCACGAACTTCCAGGGCTTCATGGAGGGGGGTGCGGAGGAAGGCGCGCGCGCAGCGCGCGAGATCATCGACGACTTCAAGGTCGGCATGTTCCCCTGAGGCATCAGGCGCGATAGCATCGCGTTGAGGGTGTTAGTTCGTTAGCGGGAGGGCACCGCCATGCCGACCTATATCTCGTTGCTGCGTTTCACCGAGCAGGGGATCAAGGCCATCAAGGACCATCCCAAGCGCCGCGCCGCGGCTGCCAAGACCATCGCAGGTCTCGGCGGCAAGCTCTTGCACTCGTACCTGACGATGGGCCGGTACGACATCGTCGCGATCCTCGAAGCGCCCGATGACGAAACGGCGGCGAAGTTCGCGCTCATCACGGGCAGCAACGGCAACGTCTCCACTGAGACGCTGCGCGCCTTCCCCGAGGCCGAGTACGACCGCCTGATCAAGGCGCTGCCGGCGGCTGGGCGGCGCTAGGGATCCTGAGAGACAGCGCCAGCCAGCCCATCAGCACCGCAGCGATCATCCCCGGCACAAAGGCCAGGACGGCCCGTCCGGTGGCGTCCCAGAGAGCGCCGGCGACGAGCGGCACGACGAACGCGATCGCGTACTGAAACGTGAACACGCCCGCGCTCATCCGGTGCACGTCGCCGGGCGCGGCGATCCGGGGCGGCATGGTGAGGACGACGATGAACGCGAGCGCGGCCGCGAACCCCAGAACCAGCGCCCACAGCAGCACGCCCGCGCCAGGCGTCACCACGATCCCGATCTGGGCCACGGCCATCAGGGCCGACGAGCCTATGAACCCGAGCCGGCCCGTCAGCAGCCCCTCCCAGATCGCGACCACAGGCGCGGTCAGCAGCTGGGCGCCGTTGAAGATGGCCAGGGTGGGGGAGATGAGCTGGTGGCGGCCGGTCTGGTCCAGGAAGTCGGGGATGTAGGCGTTGGTGGCGAAGTAGACCGCCGACGCCATTCCCATAACGATCCCGATTCGCATCGTCTGGCCCTCGAGCCACGAAGGCCACCACCGAGTGGGGATGGTTGGCTTCGGCCCGCGTGCCGGGGCGGCGACGGCGATCGCAACGCCGGAGACCAGCACCAGCACCGACCACATCGCGAGCGCCCACCGCCAGTCACCGTGAGCGAGGGGCAGGACGCCGACCGGCGTCGTGAGCGCATTCGGAATCGTCTCGCCGATGAGGATGCCGTTGCTGTAGACGGCGGTCGCGACCGCGATGCGCCGGGGAAACCAGTCGCGGACGATGGACGGGAACGCGGGCTGGCTCACCGCCACACCCACCCCCATCAGGAAGGTGGACGTGAACAGGACCGGCGTGCTCGGTCCGAGGCCGCGCAGCGCGCCGAACACCGCCACCAACCCGAGCCCGGTCGCGAGCGCGCGCCGGATGCCGAGCCGGGCGATGAGCAGCGATCCCGGCACCGCGGCCGTCGCGAGCAGGAGCACGGGTAGCGACACGAGCGCGCCGACGCCCTTCTCGTCGAGGTGGAGGTCGTGATGAATCTGGGGAATCACGGGCGGCACCGCGAGTAGCGTGAGGCGAAGGTCGATTCCGCCCAGCCACAGCAGCAGGAGCCGGACCCAGTCTTTGCGGGTGAGCCTCAACTGCGGTGCGGCCTGCGCATCAAGCGCGGATAATGTGCGCCGTGCCGGGACTGCTGATCGTCGCCTCGACCGGAGCGACCGATCCCACGCGTGCGAGCATCCCGTTCCACATCGCGGCCAACGGCGCGCGACCCGCGGGCGTCGAGGTGGCGATCGCTCTTGCGGGTGACGCCACAGAGCTGCTCAAGCCGGACATCATCGCCAACGTGTACGGCCAGGGCGTCCCGCCGCTGCGCGACCTGCTCGACAAGTGCCTTGAGCAGAACGTCCCCCTGTACGTTTGAAAAGGCTGTGCTGAGGCCCGTGGGGTCTTGCCGTCGATGATGTCCCCCAACGCATCGTTCATCACGCCGCCCGACCTCGTGCGGCACACCATGCAGGCCGACCGAGTACTCAGCTTCTAGCTTCTCGCCGCTCCGATTGCGGCGAGCGCGCTGGGGTTCTCGAGCGACGACAGATCGCCTGGATCCTTGCCGGTATAGACCGAGCGCACGACGCGCCGCAGGATCTTCGCGTTTCTGGTCCGGGGCAGGTCGGTCACGAAGTGGACCGCCTTCGGCCGCAGCGGCTTGCCCAGCGCCGCCGCGACCGCATCCTGCAGCTCGGCGGCCAGCTCAGCCGTCGCCACCTTACCCGGGCGCAGGATGACGAAGCACACGAGCGCCTCGCCCTTGAGCTCGTCGGGGACGCCGATGGCGGCCGACTCCGCGACGGCCCCATGCCCGACCAGCACGGACTCGACCTCCGCCGGTCCCAGGCGCTTGCCCGCGACCTTGATGGTGTCGTCCGAGCGGCCCAACACGTACCACAGGCCGTCCTCCGGGTCGACATAAGCCCAGTCGCCGTGCACCCAGACGTCGGGAAACCGGCCCCAGTACGTGTCGAGGTATCGCTGGCGGTCGCCCCAGAATCCCCGCGTCATGCCGGGCCAGGGGTTGCGGATCACGAGCTCGCCGACCTCGCCTCGAACCGAGCGGCCCTCAGCATCGACGACGTCAGCGGCGATGCCGGGCACGGGGCCCGCGAACGAGGTCGGCCGCAGGTGCGTGATGACGTTGCCGCACAGGATGCCGCCAGAGATCTCCGTGCCGCCCGTGTAGTTGATGATCGGGATTCGGCTTCCGCCGACATGCTTGAAGAACCAGTGGAACGGCTCGGGGTTCCAGGGCTCGCCGGTGCCGCCGAGGATGCGCAGGCTCGACAGGTCGTGCCTTGCGGGCAGCTCATCGCCATGGGTCATCAGACCGCGCACGAGGGTGGGGGAGACGCCGAGGACCGTGACCTTGTGATCGGCGACCATTCGCCACAGGCGATCGGGTGCCGGATGATCCGGCGTGCCCTCGTAGAGAACCATGGTCGCGCCCAGCGCGAGTGATCCGAGGATGAGCCAGGGGCCCATCATCCAGCCGATGTCGGTGTACCAGAAGATCGTGTCGTCCGCGCCGACGTCGAAGCAATGCGCCATGTCCTGCGCGGCTTTGACCGGAAAGCCCCCGTGCACGTGCAGCGTGCCCTTCGGAAGGCCCGTGGTGCCGGACGTGTAGATGATCATCAGCGGGTCTTCGGGGTCGAGCTCGTGGGTCGGCGCGCGGTCGCGTTCGTCCTCCAGCAGCACCTCCCACACCTGGTCGCGGCCGTGCGTCCATGGGATCTCACGCACCACACGGCGGTGCACGATCACCTTGGTCACCGTCGGGCAGCTGACCAGAGCGCGATCGGCGGTCTCCTTCATCGGCACCACCTGGCCGCGGCGATAGAAGCCGTCGGCGCAGATGAGCACCTTTGCCTCGCCGTCCTGCAGCCGGGTCGCTATCGCCTCGGGGCCGTAGCCGGAGAAAAGAGGAATGATCACCGCGCCCACTTTCACCGTGGCCAGCAACGAGATCGCGACCTCGGGGCACATGGGCATGAAGATCCCCACGCGGTCGCCTGGCCGGACGCCCAATCGTCGGAACGCGCCGGCCAGGCGGCAGACCTCCTTGTCGAGCTCGCCATAGGTGAGGCGGCGCACTTCGCCGGGCTCGCCCTCCCAGATGAGCGCGACCTTGTCGTGGAACTCTTGATCGCGGTGCCGGTCGAGGCAGCTCTGGACGATGTTCATGCGCCCGCCGATCCACCATTTCGCCCAGGGCTTGCCGGCGGAGAGATCTACCACGCGGTCGTAATGACGATAGAAAGCGATGTCGATATCTTTGATCGCGGCGTCCCAGAACCATTCGATGTCGTCGTCCGCGCGTCTCAAGAGCTCGGCGAACGACTCGATGCCGTGCTCGTCCATGAACCGCTTGAGCCGGCTCTTGGCGATCACCTCCGGGCTCGGCTCCCAGATCACGTCCCCGATCACGACCGGCTGCATCGCCTTTGGATTCTAGATTGCCGAGTCCGTACACTCGGGCGTGATGGAGCATCTGCCGCCGAACTTCGCTGAGGAGCTCGCGCAGGTACTTGAGCCCTCCCAACGCGGCGCTGCTGCGGGCATCATCGAGGCGGCGACCGCGCTGGATGACGAGGGCTTGCGCGTTTTTCTGGATCTGTTCGCGCAGCGAGTGCGCGAGTCCGCGCAGCCGATCAGTCATGCGGACCTGCAGCGCTTCCTGGCGGCCGCGCGGAAGTCGCGGCGCGCACGCGGTCTCTGATCTCTCCCGCTTCGATGTAGAGCTCCCAGTAGTTCGTCCACGCGGTGCGGGCAACCGCCAATGCGATGTGCGGTTTGTATCGTTCCTGCGCCGCACGCACGGCATGCTGCTGCGCATAACACCACCGATCCCAGGCGCGCTCCACAGTGCAGTCGACCAGCTCCAACCAGGCTTCGTCCGCGGCGCCGCCTGGAGGAGGCGGCAGCGTGAGCAGCTTCCACAGGCCCCCGTCGCGAACCACGGCGATGACCGGTTGTCCTTCAGGCCGGCCCGCATGGCGATTCGGCCGCGGATGCTTGGGGTTGGCGGCCATCAATCTCTGCTGAACCGCGAAGACGAGGTCGTGCGCCGCGTGGAGGGTGGCGGGCGCGACCGCTGAATCGGCCCGGCCGAGGCGAACCTGCAGCTCTCGAATCGAATCGCGGAGTGTCTGAGGCACCTCGACCTGGTCGTCGAGCCGGAGTCTTTCTACGTCATCGAGCAGCGAGTCGGACTCAGTCATCAGCGATCGACGCCGCGATTCGGAGGCGTCGCCCTCGGTCCGTTGAATGGTTGCGGAGGCCACTGGCAGCACCATAAACGCCGCCGCCGTCTTGTCAAGTATAGGTTTACAAGCAGGCAACTTCCGCCAAGAAAGTCGCGACCTCAGCAGGCTGGCGGGAGCTACGACAGGTCGAGCAGCCGCTTGCCGTTGCCGGTCAGCAGCTTCTGAAGGGCCGGATCGGGAATCTCCAGGGTCGCCAGCTCTTCGAGGCATCGTTTCGGCTGGATGAACGGGTAGTCACTTCCAAAGACGAACTGGTCCTGCAGTCTGCCCTTCATGTCGCGAATGACCTCGGTCGGGATGTATCGCGGGGCCCAGCCCGAGATGTCGATATAGATGTTCGTCTTGTGCAGCGCCATCGCCAGCAGCTCCGCGTGCCATGGGTAGCCGAAGTGCGCGGCGATGATGTTCAGGTTCGGGAAAGACGCAGCGACTGCGTCCAAGCGGATGGGCCGGGCGTAGTCCAGGCGGATGCCCTGCCCGCCGGGCTGTCCGGCGCCGATGCCGCTGGTCCCGGTGTGGAAGAGCGCGATGAGGCCGAGCTCCTCGCATCGTTCGTATAGCGGCCAGTGCCTTTCGTCGTCGGGAGCGAAAGCCTGCAGCGAGGGGTGCAGCTTGACGCCCTTGAGGCCGAGCTGACCGATGCGGTCGAGCTCGTCGATTGCGCGGTCGCCCTTCAGCGGGTCGACGCTGCCGAATCCTGTGAACGACTCTGGGTGGTCTCGGCAGGCTTGCGCAACGAATTCGTTGGGCACGCGCGGGCGGCCGGTGGCGGTTTCCGCGTCCCATGCCAGCAGCACCGCAAGTACGTCGATGTCGGCGTAGTCGCGCGCGAGGTCGTCCAGGGAACGCCGTACGACCTTCGACCGAAAGTACGACTCGGCGGCCTCGATGTACCCCTTCATCGACGCATCCAGCCACTCGGGCGTGGGCAGATGAACGTGAAAGTCGATCGCCCTCATGGCCGGGCCGATGATAGTGGTGATGCAAGCCACGCTGCTGGTGCTCGCGGGCGGCGAGAGCCGCCGCATGGGCCGCCCCAAGGCCTGGCTTGAGGTGGCGGAGACCACGCTCCTGCGTTGGATGGTGGAACGCCTTGGGCCTGCGTTCTCTGAGGTGATTGTCTCGTTCGCCGAACCTGAGCAGCTCGAGGAGCATGTGCCATATCGGCTCGTCTTCGATCGCAGACGCGCCGCCGGCCCGCTCGCCGGCATCGAAGCCGGATTGACTGCCGCCAGGCATGAGGTGACCTTCGCCATCGCCTGCGACATGCCGTACGTGACACGCGGGGTGGCCGAGATGGCCGTCGCCGCCGCGCGCGGTTGCGATGCGGCGATGCCCCGGTTCGGCGGTCGGGCGGAGCCGGTTTGCGCCGCTTATCGGCGCTCGTCGCTAGCCGCGGTCAGCGCCGCCCTCGACGGTGGGCGCCTCAAGGCGGCGGACATCTGCGACCACCTCGACGTCACCTGGCTGGAGGGGCTCGATCCCGACCTGTTCCGGAGCCTCAACACGCTCGACGACTACCAGCGGTTCCATGACGGTCTCGCGGCGCAGCGATAATGGCTCTCTTGTGAAGATCGTCGTCACCGTCAAGCAGGTACCCGACCCCAACTCCACCATCCTCCTCGAGCCCGACAACACGCTCGCGCGCGACCGCGAGGTCGTCCTCGACCCCGGCGACGAGTGCGGCATCGAAGAAGGGCTGCAGCTCAAAGAAGCCCATGGCGGCGAGGTGGTCCTGGTTTCGATGGGTCCCGAGCGCGCGAAGGACGCCATCCGCAAGGGCCTCTCGATGGGCGCCGACCGCGGCGTGCTCATCAGCGACGAGCAGCTGGCGGGCGCCGACGTTCTCCTCACCGCACGCGCGCTTGCGGCCGCGATCAAGCCCGAGAAGCCCGACCTGGTGATCTGCGCCACCGAGTCGTACGACGGTAGCACCGGGATGGTGCCGCCTATGCTGGCCGAGCTGCTCGGCCTCCCGCAGATGACGATCGCCAAGAAGGTCGAGGTCGACGGGTCGACGGTGAAGGTCCACCGCCAGACCGCGGACGGCTACCAGGTCGTCGAGGCCTCGACGCCTGCCCTGATCACGGTCACGGCGGGCATCGCCGAGCCGCGCTACGCGTCCCTGAAGGGCATCATGGCGGCCCGCTCGAAGGAGATCAAACAGCTGGGGCTCAGCGAGCTGGGAATCGAACGCGGTGAGCCCGGCGAGACCATCGATGGCCTCGCCGACGCGGAGGCCCGCAAGGCGGGCGCGATCATCGAGGACGACGGCACGGCCGTAGACCGCATCATCCAGGTGCTCGCCCAGGCCAAGGTCGTATAGCCGTGGCGAACGTCTGGGTCTACGCGGAGCTCAACGCGGGCAAGCTGCAGTCGACCGCGCTGGAGCTGATGGCCAAGGCGCGTGAGCTGGGCGACGTCTACGCGATCGCGCTCGGAACCGGCGCCAAAGCGGCCGCCGCGACGCTGGGCAAGCACGGCGCCAAGGTGGTCCACGTCAACGAGGACAAAGCGTTCGACGAATACGTCGCCGAGCCCTCGGCCGACGCGCTGGCCGCGCTGCACGGGCAGCACCAGCCCGACCTGATCCTCTTCGCCTTCACACCGGATTCTCGCGACGTCGCGGGTCGCCTCGCCGCACGCCTGGGCAAAGGCCTCATCTCCAACGCGAGTGACGTGGTCGCCAAGGATGGCGGCTTCGTGGCCAGGGTGCCCTACTTCGGCGGCGCCAAGCTCGCCTCCATGCGGGCCAACGGCAAGCCCGCCATCGTGCTGGTGCGGCCGAAATCGTTCGAGGCTTCGGAGAGCGGCGGCACCGCCGACGTCAAAGAGCTCGCGGTCACCATCGGCGAAGGTTCGAAGCGAGCAAGAATCGTCGAACGCGTAGCCGAGGCCTCCGAGAAGGTCAAGCTCGAGGACGCCAAGGTCGTCATCAGCGGCGGCCGCGGTATGGGCGGACCCGACAATTTCCCGCTGCTGGAAGCCCTCGCCAACGCACTCGGCGGCGCTGTGGGCGCCAGCCGCGCGGTGGTTGACGCAGGCTGGGTTCCGTACTCGATGCAGGTCGGCCAGACCGGCAAGTCGGTGAGGCCCGGCGTGTATATCGCGGTCGGCATCTCAGGCGCCATGCAGCACACGGTCGGGATGAAGGCGTCCAAGGTCATCATCGCCATCAACAAAGACGCCGAGGCCCCGATCATGAAGATGGCCGACCTCGGAGTCGTCGGCGACGCGCTCAAGATCGTTCCCGCGCTCACGGCCGCCGTCAAAGCCAAGAAGGGCTAACGGACCGCAAGGAGGCAGAAGGCCTGCTCGCCGAGCGCGTCGCGCGCCGGCGCGATCGCGACTTCGCGGCAGCCGACGCCGTCCGCGAGCAATTGCGTGCCGGCGGGTGGGAAGTGCTCGACAGCGCAGAGGGCAGCGTGCTGCAAGCGCTCAAGGCCCCGCCTCCGTCCGCGGTCGCGCCAGTCGCGCGAGCGGTCACCCTGCTGACGGTCGTGCACGGATGGCGGCCTGACGTGGAGCGCTGGCTGCTCTCAGTGTTCACGCACTGCAAGGCCGACTTCGAAGCGCTGCTGGTCGACAACTCGGGCGATGCGCGAATGGCCGGCTGGCTTCAGTCACGCATGGCCGAGCGGCTGCGAGTGGTTACGCTCGACCCGCCGCTTGGTTTTGCGACGGCGGTCAACGCCGGCATCGAAGCCGCGGCGGGAGACGCGGTGGTCCTTTTTGATCCTGGCATCGAGCTCACCGGCGATGCCATCTCGCCGCTGCTCGAGGCGCTGAACGACCCGGCAGTCGTCATCGCAGGGCCGTTTGGCCTGCGCGCGAAGGCCGGCCTCAAAGAGTTCGAGGAGCACGCCGGGCCGGACGTGGACGCGATCGAGGGCTACTGCATGGCCTTCCGGCGCTCCGACGCAGAGGCGGTGGGCGGGTTCGATCCGAAGTTCCGCTTCTATCGCATCGCAGACATCGAGTTCAGCTTTCGCATACGAGATCGCGGCGGCCGCGCAGTAGCCGTTGCCGGCCTTCCTCTCATCAAGCACGAGCACCGGCTGTGGGAGGCGACGCCGCCAGAGGAGCGTGACCGGCTCTCGCGCCGCAACCTCTACCGCTTCCTCGACCGATGGCGCAAGCCCGGCGCTCCATAGAATTGCCAATCGTGGGCGACGAATTCTCGGCACAGATCGCCGAGCTCCAATCGCGCCGCAAGAAGAACCTCGGTATGGGCGGCGCGGAGAAGATCGCCAAGCAGAAGGAGCGCGGCAAGCTCACCGTCCGCGAGCGCCTCGACCTGCTGTTCGACAAGGACACGTTTGTCGAGTTCGGTTTGCTCGCACATCAGCAGCCGGTGCGTGGCGGTGAGGTGGACGCGGATGGGACGCCCGCCGACGGCGTGGTGACCGGCCACGGGATGGTCGACGGCCGGCAGGTCTGGGTGATCGCGTACGACTTCACGGTGATGGCCGGCTCAATGGGAGCGGTCGGCGAGCAGTTCAAGGCTGCTCGCGTGCGCGAGCTGGCGCTGCGCTACCGCAAGCCCATCGTGTGGCTGCTCGACTCGGCCGGCGCCCGCATCCAGGAAGCCTCAGGTTCGACATTCGCCGGCACCGGCTACCTCTTCCACGACCAGGTGGTGATGTCGGGGGTCATCCCGCAGGTCGCGGCCATGCTGGGCCCATGCGCCGCGGGCACCGCCTACATCCCGGGTCTTTCCGATTTCGTACCTATGGTCAAGGGCACCTCGTCGATGTCGCTGGGCGGCGCCCGCCTCGTCAAGGCGGCGACCGGCGAGGACGTCACCGACCACGACATGGGCGGCTCGCAGGTGCACTGCTACGAGTCCGGCGTTGGGGACAACGAAGTCGGGGACGACGCCGAGTGCATCGCCGCAGTGCGCCGGTTTCTCTCCTACCTTCCATCAAGCAACACTGAACCAGCTCCGTTCGTGGACCCGAGCGACCCGCCCGACCGCCTGGTGACGGAGCTGGAGAAGATCGTGCCCACGAACCCCCGCGCGGCCTACGACGTGCGGCGCGTGGTGAAGGCCATCTTCGACCACGAGTCATGGTTCGAGATCAAGCCGACGTGGGCGAAGAACATCGTCGTCGGGTTTGCTCGCGCCGGCGGCCACGCGGTGGGTGTGGTCGCGAACCAGCCGATGCAGAAGGGCGGCATCCTCGATTCGGACGCGGCCGACAAAGCCGCTCGGTTCATCCGCATGTGCGACGCCTTCAACGTCCCGCTCGTGTACCTGATGGACGTGCCGGGATTCCTGGTCGGCTCCCAGGTCGAGAAAGACGGGATCATCCGCCACGGGGCCAAGATGCTGTATGCGACCTCGGAGGCGACGGTGCCGAAGATCACGATCATCATGCGCAAGGCCTACGGGGCGGGGTACTACGTGATGTGCGGCAAGGGCT
>MNES01000047.1 GCA_001917815.1 Chloroflexi bacterium 13_1_40CM_65_17
CAAGTCATTCCTTATCTACGCGCAGCCGGGCATCAAGGTCCGGCACGTGAAAGCCAACCCGTACGTCGAGCTTCACCTCAACAGCGACCCGGTCGGTGACGATGTTGTCCGCGTATCCGGCTATGCGACCGTTCCAAAGTCGCAGCCGCCTGCGCACAGAGAGCCTGCGTACCTGCGCAAATATCGAGACCAGATCGAGGGACTCGGCATGACCGTCGAAGGTTTCGCTGAGCAGTACAGCTATCCGATGCGCGTTCGGCGGATTCGTATTCACTAGGCTCTCGATATGACGCATCCACTTCGTTTCGGGCTCAAGCTCTCCGGCCAGGACACCTCCATCGAGGAGTTGCGCTCTGTCTGGCGCATCGCGGACGAAGGCGGTCTCGACCACGTTTGGGATTTCGACCACCTGGCCTCGATCGGCACCGGCGGTCCTGATCGCGTGATCTACGAGGGCTGGACGCTGCAGGCGGCGATGGCCGAGGCCACCAAGCGCGTGCGATTCGGCTGCCTGGTCACCGCCAACACCTATCGCCACCCGGTCGTCCTGGCCAAGATGGCCGTCACCGTCGACCACCTGTCGGGCGGCAGGCTGGAGTTCGGCATCGGGGCGGCGTGGGCTGAGATCGAGCACGAGATGTACGGGATCGAAGGGCTCGACCACCGCGTCGGGATGCTCAGCGAGTCCCTGCGGATCATCAAGTCGCTGTGGACCGAGGAGCGCACGAACTTCGACGGCCGCTACTACCACTTGAAGGACGCGATTGCAAACCCGAAACCGATCCAGAGGCCGTGTCCGCCGATCTGGGTTGGTGCCTCCGGCGTTACAACGCTTCGGCTTGTCGCACGCCACGCCGATGTCTGGAACATCGCCGGCGGGGATGTCGAGAAGGTCGAGGAGCTCACGGCGATGCTCATGGAGGCTTGCGGCGCGGTCGGCCGCGACCAGTCTGAGATCCGGCGGTCGATCCAGTTTGGCTGGGACGGCGAGGACCGCGGCCGGCTCATCGATCTCTGTGGCCGGCTTCTCGAGCTGGGCGTCACCGAGCAGGTCATCTACCTGCGCGGCGCGCAGCCGATAGCGCTCGCAGGAAAGATCGCCGAGGCGTTGCCCGACCTCCGCAAACTGGATCGTGCCAGTGCGCGACAATGACGGCTGATTCCGCTCACTGATAAGACAGACGGGGAGGGCAGCCATGGCCGATAGCGTCTACAGAGTGACCGAGCTGGTCGGGACCAGCAGCACGTCGTGGGAAGCGGCTGCCAAGAGCGCTATCGAGACCGCCGCCAAGTCGCTGCGCGACCTGCGGGTGGCCGAGGTTGTGCGCCAGGACATGACAATCGAAGACGGCAAGGTCGCCAGCTATCGGGTCAGGCTGAACGTTTCCTTCAAGTACGAGGGTGCCGCGGCGCAGGGCCGAGCCCGCAAGTAATCGACCAACTCTGTCGGAGGCCGGTCCTCACGGGCCGGCCTCTTCTTTTATTAAGGGGCGGTCGCCGCCTGCAGCTGGCAGCCCGCGGCCTTGAGCTCGTCCAATGCCTGCATCCCGGTTTCGGGATTGACCGCTGCGCACAGGTTTACGAGCACCCGCACCTGGTAGTCGTACTTGCGAGCGTCGAGCGCCGTAGCGCGCACGCAGTAGTCCGTGGCTAGGCCGCAGATGTCGATGTGGTCGACGCGGGCCTCCTTCAGGACGTCTATCAGCGGGTGGCCGCGCGGGTCCAGCCCCTCGAAGCCCGAGTAAGCGGGTGCATGCCTGCCCTTGTCCACCACGGCCGTGATGAGCTTCTCTCGAACAAGGTTGAAGATCGGGGGGCAGAGCGACGCGCCCGGAGTGCCGATGACGCAGTGGGGCGGCCACGTGTTCACAAAGTCAGGCTGATCGGAGAAATGCCCCGCGGGGTCCTCGTGATAGTCGCGGGTGGCGACCACGAAGGTGTACTCCTGCTTGAAGTGACGGATGTGCCGCGAGACCATTGCAGCGACCTGCATTCCGCCTTTGATGGGCAGCGCCCCACCCTCCACGAAGTCGTTCTGGATGTCGACGACCACCAGAGCGTTCCTCATCTGTCGCTTCCTCTCCTAGACTGCCGCGACGGCAGCCATGATCGTAGCGGGCGCGCCCACTCTCGCCTCCCTCCCTTCTATCTTTGCCCCTGGGATGTCGGCGTCGGCGTGGCGGAACGGCAGACGCGCCGGACTTAGGATCCGGTGCCCGAAAGGGCGTGGAGGTTCAAATCCTCTCGCCGACACCACCCGAAAGACCCCCCGCGCCTCGCGGCGCGGGGACCGCAGTGGAAAGCCCAAAAGCAGACACCCCGCTTAGTGGCTAAAGTTCAAGGTTTGATGGCATCCGAGCGCCAGAGCCGGAACGGCTCCCGGCCCAAACCGGACGCGCGCAAGAACGGTCTCCAGGTCGGCGGCTACCGCGTCGTTCGCGAGATCGAGACCGACAGCCTCGGCGTGATCTACGAGGCCGAGCACCCACGCATGCAACGCAGGGTAGCGCTGCGCACCATCGAGGCCACGGTCGCGCGCGACGTGAGCTTCTCGCGGCGCTTCCTGCTCGAGCTCCGCTCATACGTTGCCCTCGAGCATCCAGCCATACCGCGGCTCTACGATCTGGCCTACGACGGCGACTGCCCTTACCTGGCCACGGAGATGATCCCCGGCCGGACGTTGGACCAGGTGCTGGGGTCGGGGGTTCGGTATGACGCGCTCGGCATCATTGGCCTGCTGCGACCCATCGCGAGCGCTCTCGACTACGCGCACTCGCGGGCGACCGTGCATCGAGACGTGAAACCGGCAAACATCCTGCTGGCCGACGACGGCCGCACCCTGCTGACTGGATTCGGGCTCGGCACGGTGGCCTCTTTCAACACCGGCCCGGGCGCGGGCGCACCGGTAGCCCCGGACTATGTCGCGCCCGAACGACTCGTCGGCCGCGAGGTGAATGGCCGGGCCGACGTCTACTCGCTGGCCGCGATCATCTTCGAGGCGGTGACCGGACGCCGGCCGTTCTCCTCGAAGAGCTGGATCGAGACCTTGAGCAGGCGGTTGTACGAGCCCCCGCCCACGGTTCACGACGCGGCGCCGGATCTCCCGACACAATTCGCGGCCGTCCTGCAGCAGGCGATGGACCGCGACCCGAGCCGCCGCCCGGCCACGGCGGGTGAGCTGCTCGATCGCCTGGAGGATGCGCTCGTCCACCCAGAGCCGGCGGATGAGCAGCACCACTGGCTGCGCCCGGCGATGAGGCGCGGCAGCATCGGGCTCAGCGCGCTGCTCGTGCTTCTGGTCGGAGTAGCCGAGGCGGCGTGGCTCCTGGACGGGACGGGACTCTCATTGCTGGTTAAGTTCACGCACCGGGTGTTCGGCATCCACTAGGTGAGATTCCTGGACACATTTGGCACTAGGTCTCAAGCCGCATTCATCAGTTCCTGAAGCCAGGGTTCCAAATGCGCTAGAGCTCGAATGTTCTGAAAACCTCGGTCGGTGAAGGGTGTGCCGTTGTAACGTTCGGCCGGAGTCAGCCAGCCCAGGACGCCAGACAGCCGGTGGTAGTTGTAGTACTCGGCGAACCTGGCCAAAGCGGTTTCAGCGTGGCCAAAGCCGGTGAACCGCTCACGGTCGAGAACTTCGGCTTGGAGGATGTCCCAAAAGGCTTCGATCTTGCCGTTTGTCCACGGCGAGCTGATCTGGGTGCGCAGGTGCCTGATTCGCAGATCGCGGAGCCTCTTACCAAACAAAGTCAAGACCCCGGGCATCCAGAACACGAAAGGCTTGCCGTTGTCGCTCATCAGCTCCAGCGGCCGACCACATAGCTCAAAGCATTCGTCCATCCACTCGAGGATGGGCTTGGCCTTTTGCTCACTCAGGATTCGCAAGCCGATGACAAATCGGGAATGGTCGTCGATTAAGCCCACGATCCAGGTCTTGAGGTAGTGGCCTCCCAAGTTGATGAAGAACGGGCCCTTGATGTCGATGTGCCAGAGCTCGTTTGGCCGGCCACGCTCGTAGCGAGGTCCTGGCGGGCGAGGAACAGTTCCGCGGCTGCAGCCCAGAGCGCGAAAAAGGTGATCGATGTGGTCCGGACCGACCTCGTAGATCCCTCGCCTCCTCATCTCGGCTGCGATCCGCTTCGAGTTCCAGTACGTATGCAGCCTGATTGCGATGATGACCATGTCGACCCAGCTCGGGACCGTGCCTTGGAGTCGATGTGGGCGACGAGAGCCATCGACCAAACCCTCAATGCCAGCAGCCTGGAATGCAGCGATCCAGTAGTAGAGCGCCCTGCGCCCGACCTTTAGCTCCTGGCATGCGGTTTCGACACCCTGCTCTGCCGCTAGCCGAACTGCTCGCATCCTCCGCCGGACCTGATCCAAGTTGGGCCGGGCGGCGTCTAATCGGGGCCGACCGTTTTGAGTTGCCAAGAACAAGAAGCCAGGGCCTTCTTGGTAGCGGTGCCGGCGGATGCGGCGTCGAGGGTCTGACGGATTGTCATCAGCAGAGTCGGGCATGCCAGCACGCTACTGGCCGCCGTGCAATATCTATCCAGGAATCTCGACTAGGGGCTTATGTCGCCTGGGCGGCCGGGTTTAACCCGGCCGCGACCTCGCGTACTTAGCGACTGCCAATTGTTGCGTGGAGAATCCTTTCGGTTATCCAAACAGCGGGAAAGAGAGCAGCGCGTCCGCTGGGGCCCCCGCGACGAAGTCGCGGGAGGGCGTGAGAGGGAACCGGCAGGTTCCCTTTTATGAGGTCATCCGGCCGTCGATGATCACCACTCCGTTGCATGTGAACAGCCGCTCGACGATGAAGCCGACATTGACGTTCGAAGGGTCTTGACCCACTACCGTGCCGATCTGCGACACGACTTGCGAGGCGGGCACTTTGACGCCGAACGCCGTCGCTGCGGCGGGGATGACCTGGAGCCCAGTGCCATGCCTCAGCAGGATCACGGTTCCTGTCCAGCCCGCGCCGTTGAACGTGCCCTTCCCGGAGATGATCGCGCCGGCGAGCGACTTGCCCACCACGGTCATGCTCAGATTGGACAAGCCGGAGATCTGGATGTTGCTCGTGAGGTCATGCGACGAGAGGCCTCGACGCACGGCTCCGCGCTGATCGATGTTGGTGCTGACGCACGGTTCGGATGCCGCCACGCTGACAAACGGCGTCTCGCCATTCGCGCCAAGTCCGCTGACGCCGATGATGACCATCGTGTAGATACCCGCCAGTCCGCTGTCGGCGATCACGACGATCGGCGAGGCGCCGGTTCCGGTGTACGTCTGGCCATCCGGGGCCTTGACCTGAAGCTTCATCGCGCTGCCGGGATAGCCGAGTGCTGCCTTGACGAGCTTGCCGCCCGCGTAGCTGTACGTGAATTGCTGCTGCTCACCGTTGTGGAGGGGAGGACCGATGTAGTCCTGCTCGGTGCCGGGAGTGGTGTCCTGCCCCGCGGCATTCGAGGCCGCGAGTTCGGCGACGAACGGATCGTCGGTGTCGGGAAGGATGGGGCCTGCGGAGCCGATGTTGCCTTGAGCGTCTGCTGTGGCCTGCTGCGGCGTGACCATATGCACATGGTTCTTCCCATCGAAATCGAGCTCGCCCTCGAAGAGCTTCACGAGCATCGAGCCGTCGGCCTTGATGTACACCTCGAATTTGGTACCGCGCACGGTGGCCGTCGCCGACTGGCCGGAGACCTTGAACGTCGCGCCGCTCACGCGGTGCTGGACGTTGGTGAAGGTGCGCCCGGCTTTCTGCACAATCGAGGCATCCTGAAGGTTGCCGTCCTTGGCGAAGTGCGCTGAGGTCAACGTGAGCTCGGCGTTCCTCGCGAGCCGGGTCAGCGTGCCGTCCGGCAGTTGAATCGCGGCACGTCCTTTGGCATCGGTCTTGAGGGCGTCGCCGGCCTGGACGGTTGACCCCGTCGTCGCCGTCGCATAGTCGCCGCCGTCGTGAGCGACCGAGGTCGTCGGCTGGAAGATGGTCAGGGTCGCCACCGCATTGGTGGAGGCGGATGCCGATGTGTTGAGCCAGACTGCGGCCGCGCCAACCAGCAGCAGGATGATGACCAGCGCCAGGATCCATGAGAGCCCCCGACGCCGCCTGGGAGCTGCTTTGGCGGCTACCGCGGCCATGGCCGTAAACGGTAAGGCCTCGGACGCCGAACCGAACCCACGATAGGGTCAACGTCCTACGGCGGCTTACCGGCGGTCCAAGTGCGCGTGGCCGGGGCGGCCGGTCCACTGGGGTCCCCGCGACGAAGACGCGGGAGTGCGTGATAGAGAACCGGCAGGTTCCTTCTTATTCCTGTTACCGATGGCCCTCGATGACCAGGATGCCGCCGCTCGGGCCCCTGCACGAATACACACGGTCGACGCTGAAGTCGATTGAGACGCCCGACTGGCCCGTAGCCTGGGGGAGGCGGGAGACGAGCTGGGTCTTGACGTTGAACCCTCGGACGGTCAGCTGCGTCAGCACCACCCCCAGGTTCGGCGTGGCGGCATAGAAGTCGATCGTCCACGTGATCGGGGTGCCGCCCAGCTCGGAGTGGTAGAAGATCCGGGCCGAGTTAGTGGACGCGCCCTGCACCTGGAGGGTCACGCCCGTGGCGCCCGACTGTGAGAGCGCATTCGCGATCTGCGAGTTGCTCAGCGTCTGCCGGACGACCCCGCCTGTGTCGACGTTGCCTTCAACGCACGCGGCGTCGGTTGCGAACGACACCGAGTGCGGCTCGCCTCCCCTAACATCGACGCCGCGAACCATTGCCCTGTAACGCCCCGGGGGTGCGTTGGGGATCTTGATCGTGAGCGGCGACTTGCCCTGCGCCGTCCGCCGCCCGCCGAGTGGGTCTGTGACCGTGACGCTCATCAGGCTTCCCGGGTAGCACAACGCGACTGTCAGGTTCCCGCCGATTGAGTCGTAGACGTGCTCCTCGCTTTGGCCGGTGGCGATGCTGTCGCTGATCGAGGTCTGTGCGGTGCCGGCGTTGTTGCCGCTCGACGCGGTGCCACCGCATTGCGCGGCCAACGGAAATGGATCCTGGGTCTCGAACTGATTCGATCGCTGGTTCGAGAGGTTACCGTCAGCATCCGCATCGATCTCTTGCCCTGCGGTCAGGGTGGCCGCCGTCTTGCCGGTCACGGTGGCGGCGCCGACAAAGACCCAGATCTTGTTGGTGTGGTCGGCCCGCACCAGTACCTCGAACTCCGTGCCCCGCACCTCAGCGCTCACCGAGTGGCCCCCGACTTTGAAGTTCGCGCCCGTGATCAGATGCTGGACGTTGCTGAACGTGCGTCCAACCTTCTGCGCGACGCCGGCCGATTGCAGAGTGCCGTCCTTGTTGAGCTGTGCGGCAGTCACGGTCACGACCGTGTCTTGCGACATGCGCACGAACGACCCATCCGGAAACTGGATGGCTGCGTGCCCTCCGTGGCCTGTGCGCACCGAGTTCCCCGCGATCAGCGGCTCGCCCGGGACGGCGGTCCGGTAGCCAGAGTCGTTGCGGCCGACCTCGACCGGGGCGTTGAACACGACAAGAGCCGCCGGCGCCGAGATTGCGGCTTGTGCCTGAACGACGAAGAAATACCAACCGCTCCCCACGAGCAGAAGGGCGAGCACGACGAAAACGCCCAGACAACCGAGGCACCCGAATCCGCAACCCGCGAAACCGCTCCTCTTGGCCGGGGGCGCGGGCACGACCGGGGCTGGAGGGGGCGGCACTACGGCCATTGGACGGGGACTCTAGCCGGTTGCGGTCGTGAAATCGACGATCAAACGCGAAGGACCAGTGAGCGTGAAGGTGCGCATACACGCCGCATGGTCGAGTCCTAAGGCCCACGACACCGAGCCTTCGAAATCCTGGGTAAGGCGAGCCTCTTTGATGACGAGGAACTCGGTGTGCGACATGTCGGTCGAACCCGTGTAGGTGTTCGACTCGGTGGCTGAGTGGACCGTCACCAGTGCGCCCGCGGTGCCGCTCAGGGTGATCGTTTGGCCGCTCGCCCCCATCGGGAACGTGGGTTTGTCCTGCCGTTTGACCGTGTATTTGGGCACCGGGCCGTCGAATTGCAGCACGAAGCGGTCGAAGCCGACCGGTTCGCTCACCCGGACCGCGGTCACGTTGGCCACGCCGGTCGTCCCGCCGGCCGTGTCAGCGCAAGCGAAGGCCGGGAGTTTGGTGCCGGGCGCGACGGGCGGCGTCACCGGCGGCGGCGAGATCCGGGGGGCCGAGGCGGCGGAGCCGGCCGAGTCGGCGGACGGGGAGGAGGTCGTATTCGCCGCGGGTGTGCCTACAGGACCCACCTGGGCACACGCGGCCAGGATCACGCACAGTCCCGCGGCGAAAGAGATCCGCACCGGCGAATGATATTGTCGAGCCTCCCCTAAGTGGGCGAATAGGGCCGCGCCGAGGTGGCGGAATGGCAGACGCGTCGGTCTCAAAAACCGATGAGGGCAACCTCGTGCGGGTTCGACTCCCGCTCTCGGCACCACCGCGAACGCCGCACGGGCGCTATGGCTTCGGTTCGGATTGAGGTCTCGCCACTTGAGGGCGCTCGCGGGAGGCGGCAAACGCGAGGCCGGCCGCGACCAGGTCGAGCACAGTCCAGAACGGCGGAATGAAAAAGAGAATGGTTACCGCGCCGACCACCCCGGCGATCAACAGCAAGACCGCTCCCAGGCGTGGCCGCCCGCGGATGGTTAGAACACCACCGGCCACCGACCCAACCGCTACCAAGGCATAGATCAAGAAGTAAGGAAGAAAGGCCAGGAGGTCACCCGGCTCTGCGACCGACGTGCGACATTCCGGTCCTCCCGCGGCGCAGACATTCGTGGCTCCGAAGAAGGCGCGTGACAAGGCAGTTACGCCCGACGCCAGGGCCGACATCGTCAGGGGAACCGCGGCGATCAGGGACAGCACCAAGGCGGCGATGCGCATCTAGGTCGCGAGCAAGTCTAGCGATCGGATCACCAGCTGCCGCCGCCACCCCCACCGCCTCCGCCGCCTGAGGAACCTCCCCCGCCGAATCCGCTCGACGAGCCTGAGCTCGGCGTGAAGCTGATCGCGCTCGAGATGCTCGAGTTCATCGACTCCAGGCTGCTCGAAAGCAGCGCGGCCTGGAAGGGCCCGGGGCCCGCATACCACGTGTTGGTGGCGCTGGTATCGATGCCTTCGAATGCTTTGGCCCACAGGTTCACGCAGCCGAATACGATCGCGTAAGGCAGGAGCTGCGTAAAGATCTCGGCCTTCTCGGCAAACTGCTGCCGGTATTTCTCAGCGGTCGTCATGTAGAGCCGAAAGCCCAGCGCGTGTTGCAGAAGGTCGCGGCCCGCGGCTGTTCGCTGTGCCATGAATGGGAATGTAGCGGTGAGCACGATTCCGACGACGACCACCGCCGCGCCGATGAGCCCCCATCCGAACTGCAGGCCAAGGAAGAAGGTGGCCGCGCCGCCGGCCAGCATCATCGCGACTCCGAGGCAGCCCCACGCTGCGCGGGCCTGGTCGGGTCGGGCCGTGAAAAGTTTGCGCTCCAGCGCGTCTGTATAGAGCTGGCTCTCCCCGGTCCGCAACTCCGGCGCGAACGTGCCTTTCAGCTCGGAGATGGTCACCTCGTGCCGACCGCTGAAGAGGCCGTCGAAAATGGTGTTTTCGTACGGCAAGAGCTTGGAAGGATCGCAACCTTTCCAGGTGAGCATCCAGTCCTTCTTGCCGGGCACCTCGGAGATCGTCAGGCAGCCGCGGACTGCCAGGTCCACGATCGTCGCGGTCACATCTTTGGTGTCCGCCGACTGATCGAGGATCACACCTAGTTGGGCCGGCCGCAGATCGCCTGGCGGCCCAAACTCGACGACTATCGGTTGGTGGCTGCCGATGGGTTCTGCGTGCTCACGTGGATCCTTGCTCAGGTAGTACTGCGCCAGATACTCCCGGTCCCGACCATGCAGCCACCAGTTCCAGGCCACCAGAGCGATCCCGCCCACCAGCATCAAGAGGGACACGCCGATCGTGAGCGGGGTGATGTCGAAGGCGCCGTCAGGAAAATGCCTGACGCGCCCCTCGAGCATAGGCGGCGGTACCGTGACCGCGCCCTTTGCCAACGCGGTCACGACCGACATCTCTTCGCCGGGGCCGAAGCGGCGTGTAGACGAGAAAGTCGCCGTGTCGCCGGAGCCGCCGTTCGTACAGGTTTCGGTCGAGCCCGGTGCGCCCTGGTAGCAGGCCACCCTTTGAATCGCCGCGGAGGGCACGTGCACGATCGCTCCCACCTTCGACTTGGATGCGGGCCAGAGCGAGCCATCGACGTTCCAGAACAACTCGTCGTGGTCGCTGAACGAGTTCAAGGCGCCTTCGACCTTGTAGGTAATGACGTAGCGCTGCTCTCCGCTGATCTGGATCTGGGGATCGCCGATCTTGATGACCTGGTTGTCGTTGTTGTCGACGTAGTCGTCGTAGGTCACCGGCCGGGTGCCGTCGGTTACAGATTGCACGCGCAGGGTAAAAAAGCGGTCGTGGGTGTCATCGAGCCGGTAGCGAAGGGGGATGGTCCGAAAGATCCCGTGCTTGAGCTGCGAGCCGAAATCGACGTTGATGTCCTCTTTGACCGTCAGCAGGGAGTCCTTGGCGATCGTGATGTCGGACTGGAACGAGGTAATGACCCAGCCTTCGTCCTGGGTGCAGGCCGAAATGCTGATCGCCCAGGTCGCCGCGAGCCCAGCGAGCGCAAGACGCGCAACTTTCATGGTGCGCAGCGATCTTACGTATAGTGGCCGCGCAATGACTCTGCCAAACCTTCGCCATGACATCCGAAATGTGGCGATCATCGCCCATGTCGATCATGGGAAGACCACGCTGGTCGACGCGCTCCTGAAGCAGAGCCACACGTTCCGCGAGAACCAGGACGTCGGCACGCTGATCATGGACACCAACGACCTCGAGCGCGAGAAGGGCATCACCATCCTCGCCAAGAACACGTCAATCCGCCACGGCGATGTGACCATCAACATCATCGACACCCCCGGGCACGCCGACTTCGGCGGCGAGGTCGAGCGGGTGCTCAACATGGCGGACGGCTGCCTGCTGCTAGTCGATGCGGCCGAGGGCCCTATGCCGCAAACGCGTTTTGTGCTGCGCAAGGCGTTCGAGGTCGGACTACGGATTGTTGTTGTCATCAACAAGGTAGATCGGAAGAACGCCGACCCGAAGGTAGCGCTGGACAAGGTTCACGATCTGTTTCTCGAGCTCGCCGAGGACGCCGACCAGCTCGAGGCGCCCGTGGTGTACGCGATCGCGAAAGAAGGGCGGGCCGGCCTCGCGCCGGACCAACTAGAGCCCGACCTCGAGCCTCTTTTCAAGACGATCATCGACTTCATCCCCGCTCCTGTGGCTGAGCCCGGTGGCTTTCAGATGCTGGTCGCCAACCGCGCCTACGATGACTACACGGGTCCGATGGCCATCGGGCGCATCTCCCGAGGCAGTGTCGCGCCAGGCGATGCGGTCGCCGTGCTCGGCGCCGACGGTGAGGCCCGCCGCGTCAAGGTCGTGCAGGCGTTCCTCTATCGCGGGCTCGACAGGGTCGCCGTGCCGACCGCGAGCGCCGGCGACATCGTCGTTCTCACAGGGCTCGAAGAGGTTGCGATCGGCGACACGCTCGCGGACCCTGAATCTCCAGATCCGCTGCCACGCATCGAAATCGACGAGCCGACGGTCAGGATGACGTTCGGCGTCAACACGTCACCATTCACCGGCCGCGAAGGCAAGTTCTCGACGACCCGGCAGTTGCGCGCGCGCCTGTACAAGGAGCTCGATGTCAACCTCGGCCTCCATGTCGAAGACACCGATGCAGCCGAGCGCTTCCTTGTCAGCGGACGCGGCGAGCTTCACCTGGCCGTGCTCATCGAGACGATGCGCCGGGAAGGCTATGAGTTCGAAGTCTCGCGCCCCGAGGCAATCGTCAAGAAGGTAAATGGTCAGCTCATGGAGCCTGTGGAGCGGCTCACAGTCGACGTCCGTGAGGAGCACCTCGGCGCGGTGACGGAGTCTCTCGGGAAGCGCCGGGGCGAGATGATCGAGATCAGCTACGACTCCAAAGGCGGCGTCCGCCTCGAGTACATGATTCCCACTCGGGGTCTCATCGGCTTTCGGAACAATTTCTTGACGCTGACAGCCGGCACCGGCCTGATGGGGTCGATCGGGATCGGCTACCGCCCTTGGGCGGGCGATTTCAGGGAGCAGCGAAACGGGGCTTTGACAGCTTCATCGCCGGGGACCACGCTTGCGTTCGGGCTGGCCGGCGCGCAGGAGCGGGGCACGACCTTCATCGAGCCCGGCGAGGCGGTCTACGAGGGCATGATCGTCGGCATCCAGAAAAGGCCGGGCGACATCCGCGTCAACGTATGCCGCGAGAAGAAGCAGTCCAACATCCGGTCATCGACGTCTGACATCTCCGTACGCCTCACGCCGGCCAGCAAGTTGAGCCTCGAACAGTCGCTCGACTTCCTGGGTGAAGACGAGCTCCTCGAGGTCACTCCGAAGCACCTTCGGCTGCGCAAGCGCCACCTGACCGAGGTCGACCAATCGAGGGCGCGCCGGCTTGCCGAAGCCACGGGGAATAGGCGGTAGCCCAAACGGGTATACTCCCTGTAGCTGGTGAAGTACCAGCGCTCACCGCAGGCTCTCGTTTCTCGAACAGGCCCGCCGAGTTGAGTTGGCCTTTAGTTCGAGAGATTAGGAGATGGAAATGCCTACAGGCACCATCAAGAAGCTGGTCGCGGACCGTGGCTTCGGCTTTATCGCAGCCGAGGACGGTAAGGAATTCTTCTTCCACAGGAGTGGCACCGAAGGCGACTTCGACAGCCTCCGCGGTGGCGAGAAGGTGACCTTCGAGGTCGAGGCGAGCCCCAAGGGCCCGCGCGCCCGCAGCGTCCGCACCGTCTAACAAGACGAACAGCAAAAAGGGCCCTGGGTCGAAAGACCCGGGGCCTCTTTTATTTATTGACGACGTTGCGCTTAGGCCGGATTCATTCCGGCCGTCACCCAGCGTGCACCATCAAGACGCCTCCCAACGTGGTGCGTAGAGGAGGGGGTACCGCGGGGGAGGACGTCTGTCCTCACCCGCGCTTTGTCCCGCGCGCCCGCAGCGTCCGCACCGTCTAACAAGACGAACAGCAAGAAGGGCCCTGGGCGAAAGACCCGGGACCTCTTTTTTATCCCCCTAAATACGCGCGGCGGACGGCGGGGTTGTGGAGCAGGTCATCCCCTCGGCCTGTGAGGAGGATCTGGCCCGTCTCGAGGACGTACGCGCGATCGGCGATGGCAAGCGCGCGCAGTGCGTTCTGCTCGACGAGCAGAATCGTCGTGCCCTCACGTTGGATCTCCTCGATCGCCGAGAACACCTCGTCCACCATCTGCGGCGCCAGCCCGAGCGAGGGTTCGTCCAACAGCAGAAGACGCGGTTTCGCGAGCAAGCCGCGTGCGATCGCCAGCATCTGCGCCTCGCCACCTGAGAGCGTGCCCGCGCGCATGTTCTTGCGCTCGCCGAGGATGGGGAAGCGCTTCATGACGGACGCGAGCTGAGTCGCGCCCGCCTCGCGATCGCGCCGTGCCCACATTGCCAGCTCGAGGTTCTCCAGCACCGTCTGCCGGCCGAAGATCTCACGGCCTTCAGGTACGTGCACCAAGCCATGGCGAACGATGGCCGAAGCATTGGCTGTCGTCAGGTCCAGGCCGTCGAAGACAGCGGTGCCCGAGCTCGGGCGGACGAGACCCGACAGCGCACTGAGAATCGTGGTCTTGCCGGCGCCGTTGGCGCCGATCAGTGCGACGATCTCGCCGGCGGCCACTCGTAAAGACGCTCCGCGGACCGCATTCACAGATCCGTAGCTGACCGAGAGCTCGTGCACATCGAGAATCGCGGTGGCCGGCTCCGCGGCTGCCTTGAGGCGGCTCGCCTGGACCACCTCCCCGACCTCCTCCACGCCGGTGGCGCCGGGTGCGCTCGACACCTCGCGCTCGCTGCCCGTCCCGAGATAAGCCTTGATCACGCCGGCGTCTGTTGATACTTCTTCCGGCGTGCCGTCGGCGATCTTGCGTCCGAAGTTGAGCACAGCGACTCGGTCGCACACGCCCATCACCAGCTGCATGTCGTGATCGATGAGAAGGATCGTCAATCCGTCCTTGTTGAGGCGCTCGATCAGCTCGCGAATGCCCAGTTTCTCGGAGGGGTTCATGCCCGCGGCGGGCTCGTCGAGGATCAGAATTCGGGGTTGAAGGGCCAGGGCACGAGCGATTTCGAGTCGGCGCTGATCCCCGTACGGCAGCGTGCCCGCGGCGCGGCGCCCGACCTCTGCCGGATTCAGTCCCGCCGTCTCCATGAGGCGGTGTGCTTCATTGAATCGCGATCGTTGGTCGCGGCGAAACACAGGCAGCGTGCCGAGCTGGGCCAGCGTGTCGTCGCGGCGGCGCGAATGCATGCCCACGATCACGTTTTCGACCGCGCTGAGGTCTTTGAAGAGTCGGATGTTCTGGAACGTTCGCGCCACGCCGAGCCCGGCAATTCGGTGCGCGGGCAGGCCGCTGAGCTGGTCCGACTCGAGCCAGGCCTTGCCGGATTGAAACGGGATGTACCCCGTGATGACGTTGACCAGCGTCGTCTTGCCCGCGCCGTTCGGACCGATCAAGCCCTGGATCGATCCCTTCTCGACCTCCAGCGTCACCCCATCGACGGCGTGCACCCCGCCGAAATGACGCTGGACGTCAGCCAGTCGAAGGAGCACGAACTTGCGCGCGCGGCCACCATCGTGGCCGAACGAAAGCAAAGCCGCCGCGACCGAGGATGCCCTGAGGGCGGAAGATGATGACCGCGATCAGGATGAGCCCGCTGACCACGCCGATGTAGTCGCCCGCCTGCTGAAAGATGTAAGGGAGAGTGGTCAGGAACAGGGCGCCCACGACCGGACCGAGCACGTTGCCGCTCCCGCCCAGCACTGCGAATGTCAGAACCTGAACAGTTCGAGGCACGCCGTACTCATTGGGGTCGACGAAGAAGTTGAGATGTGATTCGGCGGCGCCCGCGTACCCCGCGAGGATCGCGCTCAGGGTGAATGCGATCAGCTTGTAGCGGGCGACGTCGATGCCCTGGCTGTACGCCGCGAGCTCGTCCTGGCGAATGGCGGTCCACGCGTAGCCGAGCCTGCCTTTCGTGAGTCTCCAGACAACGAATACCGCCAGCACCAGTGAGATGAGCACGATGTTGATCCCGCCCAACGGGTCCGCGTCCGGATTCTTGAGCCCGAGGCCCTCGCCGGTGATGGGCAGGTTCAGGATCACGCCAAGGCTCAACGCCTCGATGAAACCGATCGTGGCGATAGCCAGGAATACGCCTCGCAGCCGAAGCACCGGCAGGCCGACGATGATTCCGACGATGCCCGCCAGCGCTGTCCCAGCGGCGATGTTCAGCGCGAGCGGGGTATGAAGGTGGAGGGCCATCAAGACCGCGGTGTAAGCGCCGATGGCCATGAATCCGGGCGCCGCCAGGGAAAGCTGGCCAGAGTAGAGCACCACGAACATCGAGCTGGCGAGGATGCCGTTGATCGCGATCTGCGAGATCAGGAGCGTGTGGGAGCTCCAGAAGGCGACGGGATCGGTGACGAGCTGGATCAGGAAGTCCACCTAGATGCGTTCCTTGAGCTGCGCGCCGAAAAGGCCCTGGGGACGAAGGACCAGCATCAGGAACAGAGCCGCGAAGGCGACCCCCGCGCGAACGTTGCTGCCCAGAAGCACGACCGCGAGCACCTCGATCAAGCCGAGCAGGTAGCCGCCGAGAACGGCGCCTGGAATGCTGCCCATGCCTCCCAGCACAATCACTGCCAGGCCGCGCACCTCGACGCTGTCGCGCCCGATGTAAGGGCTGATGTCGCCCAACGCGACGCCGAACAGGATGCCGGCCAGCCCGCCGAGGGCGGACGAGATGATCAGCGTCAGCGAGATCATGCGGTCCACGTCGATGCCCATGAGCCGCGCTGCGCGCGGGTTCTCAGCGACTGCTCGGAGCCCGCGGCCGACCTGTGTGAAACGCATGACGTAGCCGAGGAGCAGCATCAACGCGACTGTGATCGGGAAGATCGCCAGCTTGCTCCCCTCGAGCGTCAGGCCGGCCACGTGCCACGTGGGGTTGGGAACCACGCCGGGCGGCAGGCTGACCGAGTTCGCACCGTCCACCCACAGCCATGAGAACAGGGTCCCCGGCCTGCCCTGCTCGACCGCTGCCACGATGATGAGCGCCAGGCCGATCGTGGAGATCAGCGCGGCGATGGGCGGAGCCCTTCGACGCCGGAGAGGTCGCAGGCAGACGTACTCGATCACCAGCCCCATCAGCGCCGCGACGACGATGGCGATGGCACACGCAAGCCAGAACGACTGACCGTGGTTGACGACGAGCGTGAATGTGACCGCGGCGCCGAGCATGAAAACCGCGCTGTGGGCGAGGTTCAGGATGTCGAGGATGCCGAAAACCAGCGTGTACCCGACCGCGAACAATGCGTAGATGGACCCAATGAAGATCGCGTTGAGGATCTGCTGCCCCAAAGCGAATCAACAATAGAAGGTGGGGCGGGGGACCTCGCGATCCCCCGCCACGCTTAGCTGGCCTTGATCTCGTGGACCAGGGTGAAGCCGCCCTGGCCGTCCATCCTGATGACCCAGACGGTCTGCTTGACGTCGTGTGTCGAGGTGAACTGGAACGGACCTAGTGGGGTCTGGATGTTCACCGTCTCCATCGCCGCCCGCAGCTTGTCACGGTCACCAGGGAGGTCTGAGAACGTCAGGTTGGCGCGCTTGGCGGCGTCGGCGATGACCTTGATCGCGGTGTAGCCCTGGGCGGCGAACTGGTCCGGGTCTTTCGAGTAGGCGGCCTTATAAGCGCTCACAAAGTCCGCATTCGAGGGAAAGGAGTTGCCGATGTACCAGGCGCTGGCGCTGCGCGCACCCTGACCGGCGGCGCCCGCCTGCTTGGAAACGGTGCCCGTGTTGAAGCCGTTGCCGCCGAGGAACTGGCCCTGCCAGTTCTGCTTGCGGGCCTCGGTCATGATCTTGGCCGGGATGCCGCCCAGCGACGTGATGAAGATCACGTCAGGCTTCAGCTGCACTGCCTGCGTTACGTACGGCGACAGGTCGGCTTCGGCCTTGTTGAACGGAATCGTCTTCAGCAGGTTGATGCCGTACTTGCTGACGGTGGCCTGCACGATCTTGCCGCCGTCGCTGGAGAACTTATCGTCCTGAGCAACGAGGAGCACGCCCGTGGTCGGGTGAGCGTCGGTGGTGTAGGACATGATGTTGTCCGGGATCGCCGTCTCCTCCCCGAGGCTGTCGCGGAACACGTAGCGGCACGCCGTTGTCTGGGGGAAGTTGCAGTCGGGGACGATGTGAATGCCGGTCGTGCTCACTGCCAGGATCGGCGTCTTCAGGCTTTCGGCCAGTGGGTGAACGGCCACCGCTGAGTTGGAAAGCGTCGGCCCCAGCAGCGCCAGGTCTTGGTCCGACTGGATCATCGTCTGGGCGAGCTGCGCCGACTGCGCCTTGTCGGAAGCATCGTCCTTCACCGTGAGCGAGATCTGCGCGCCGCTGACGCCACCCGCCTTGTTGATCTGGTCGACCGCGAGCTGCATGCCGTCCCGGCTCTGGGGTCCATAGACGCCGCCGGCCTGGGTGATCGACAGGATCGCCCCGAGCTTGATGGTCTTGCCCGCATACGAGTTGGCGGACGTTCCGCCCCCGCCCGCCGAGCCGCACGCCCCGGCAATCGCAGCCGCCACCAATAAGGAAACGAGGCGAACGCGTCTCATGTCAGCTCTCCCCAGTGACCACTTCTCAACCGTCCCATAAAACTAACTCACTCAAGGTTGAAGCCGCTTGAGTAGTCGTGGAACGTCCAGCCTCGGATGGGGGTATTGAGGGTTCATCTCTTTGAGCGTCTCGATGAGGATCCTGGCCACCGCCCAGTTGCGGTAGTCCTTGTTGTTGGCCGGGACCACGTACCAGGGGGCGTACTTCATGGAGCAGCGCGTGATGGCGATGCTGTAGGCGCTCTGATAGTCGTCCCAGTAGGCCCGCTCGTCGATGTCGTGCTCGCTGAACTTCCACTGCTTGTCAGGGTCTTTGAGCCTTTCGGTGAGCCGGTTTCGCTGCTCGTCGTACGAGATGTGAAGGCAGATCTTGACGATCTTGGTGCGTTGGCTCGTGACCTGTTTCTCGAAGCGGTTGATGAGGTCGTAGCGGCGCTCGATCACGTTGAGAGGAGCCAGGTCGTGGACGCGCACGACCAGCACGTCTTCGTAGTGGGACCGGTTGAAGATGCCGACGATTCCCGCGTCGGGAAGGCGGCGGCGGATTCGCCAGAGGAAGCCGTGTCGCCTCTCCTCCGGAGTGGGCTGCTTGAAAGGCGTGATCTGGACCGACTGCGGATTCAGGTGGCCGATGACATGCGTGATGGTGCCGTCCTTCCCGCTCGTGTCCATGCCCTGGAGCACGATGAGCAGCGCGCGCTTGTGCTCGGCGTAGAGCTTTTCCTGGAGCTTGAACAGCGTCGCTTGATGCTTCGGGACGTCCTTCAGGGCCCGCTTTGGCTTCTTGAGGCCAGGGGTCGCCGCGGGGTCGACCTCCGCGAGCCGGAAGCGACCGTCATGTACCTCGGCTCGGAGCAGGTCACGGATCTGCTTCGGCACGCCGCCAGTGTATTGGTCCTAGGCGAGCTCCACCGGAACGACGTCCACGGTCACGAGCTTGTCGCTACGCAACACCGTCAAAGCAAGCTTGGCCCCGATCTGCGCCTCCACCATGAGGCGCTGGAGGTCGCCCGCCTTGGCGACCGCGACATCGCCGACCGAAACGATCACATCGCCCCCGCGCAGGGAAGCCGCCGCGGCCGGACTCCCAGTCACGACCTCCTGAACTTCTACGCCCGCCTTCCGGCCGAGGCGCTGCGCGGTCGCGGGCGCCAGTGGCCTGGTGCCGCCGGCGATGCCGAGGAACGCTCGGCGGACGCGTCCGTTTCTCATCAGGGCGGAAAGAATCGCCTGAGTGGTCTTGTTGATCGGAACCGCCAGACCGAGCCCCATCCCCGCCACCGCCGTGTTGACGCCGACCAGTCGCGCCTGCCAGTCGGCGAGCGCGCCGCCTGAGTTGCCCGGGTTGAGGGCGGCGTCCGTCTGTATTACGTCCTCGATGAAGCGGCGATTCCCGTTGCCGTCTGCGGTCGCCAGCGAGCGGCCTAACCCGCTGACGACCCCGGACGTCACCGATCCTGAGAAGCCCATTGGATTTCCGATCGCGACGACGAGCTGGCCCACGCGCAGGTTGTCCGCGTTGCCGATCTGGATCGGCTCCAGGGTGGCTGCGCGCGCTCGCGCAATCGCCAGGTCGGAAAGCGCGTCGGCCCCGACGACGTCGAGCTCGTACTCGGAACCGTCGATGAATGACGCGCTGGCCGCGCCGGCTTGTGCGACAACGTGTGCGGAGGTGACCAGGAAGCCATCTGGCGTGATGACGACCCCCGAACCTGCGCCGCCTTCGAAAGACCGGCTGCCCCTGCGCACCCGAAGGCTCGCGACAGAGGGTAGGACGCGCTGCGCGACAGTGGTCACTGTCGCCGAGTAGGAGTCGAGAACGTCACGCTCGGTGGCCGCTGCCGGGGCATCTTGTGTCATGGTGCTTACAAGATTACGACAGCGTCGAGGAGAGGGTGGGGCACTTCACCTCCCCGCGCTCGGGGAAGTCGGCCTGCTCGCGGAGCGAGCACGCCGGGTGGGGAAGGCCGCCTTGGCAGCCGCCTTCCTAAGCATGTCGAACTCGACCTTGAAGGCCTCGACGATGCGCTCCGGATCCGGCACGAGCCCGGCGTCCGTTGCCACACCCAGCATCACCCCACCCGCGTAGCTGAGGATGCTGATGCCGAGCCCGAGATGCCCCGACTGCGGAACCCAGAACATGATCTTTTCAATCCTTCGGCCGGCCATGAAAAGCGGTTCGCGGGGGCCCGGGACGTTGGTCAGCACCGCGGTCGCCTTGCTCCCGAAGAAGCGAAGGCCGAGCTGCTCGACGTCGACGGGTGCGATTCCCAACAGGGTCAGCACGCCGAATGCAACGAGCGCCTCGGGCGAGCCCTTGAGCTCGTCCATCTCCTTCTTGATCGCTCGCAGCCGCCGAGCCGGATCGGCGATCCCGATCGGAAGCGTGAGAAAGACCAGGCCGAACGCATTGCCCAGCTTGTGGCCTTGATCGAACGGACGTAGGTTGACCGGCACCGACGCGCGAATCGCGATCCCGGCCGTGCGGTCGCCTCGCTTCTCCATGTAGCGGCGCAAGGCGCCGGTTGCGGTCGCGACCAGGACGTCGTTGACCGTGGCGCCGTAGGCGTTGCCGATGGCCTTGAAGTCCACGAGAGGAACCGGCTCTGACCAGGCCGCGCGCTTGCGGCGGCCGAGCTCTCCTTTGAACAGCGTCTGCGGATCGGACGGGAGCATGACCATGCGCCCCAGCCGGTAGGCGCCTTGCGCGCCGACGCGGGCGACTTCGAGCGCCCGGCTGGGGTTGGTGATCAGCCAATTGAGCGGCAGGCTGAATCCGGAGCGCGGCCGTTTGGCCGCCGCCCGCTGCGGCTTGCCGTTTGGCGACTCGTCGGTCAGCGAGAGCAGCACACGCACGAGCGCGATGCCGTCAGCGATCGAGTGGTGGATGCGGGCGAGGATCACCGAGCCCCCTCTGTATCCGTCGATCACGTGCATATGCCACAGCGGCTTGCCGAAATCAAGCGGCACGCTCATCAATTCGCTCACCAGCTGGCGGAGCGCGGCATCGTCGCCTGGCTCCGGAAGAGCGACATGGCTCAAGTGGTTTTCGATCTCGAAACGCTCGTCTTCTTCCCAGTGCGGAATGTTGCCCCGCGAGCGCGGGCGGACCACCAGCTGGTGGAACCGGCCGAACGGTTTGAGGCGGCGGTCGAGCATCTGCCGGAGGCGCTTGAGGTCAACAGGACCGTCGAGGGCCATGACCCCGGTGACCATCATCAGGTTGGTCGGGTCTTCCATCCCCAGCCAGGCGGCGTCGATGGTCGCCATCGGAACGCGCTTGGCCATGTTGGTCGAGATCTTAGTGTCCTGGCCCCCGATGGTCCTTGCATCTTCGCTGGCCTGGTCGGCCGGGCGCCTGCGGCGCTGAAGCCGGCGTCGCCTCCTGCGCGCGCTCGGTCACGCATCTACTCGATGCGCTCCCTCGCGTGCTCGTCGTCTCCTTGGCTCCGGCCGCCGATGCCGCGAATATGCGGCGCACCTCGGGGTCAGGACACTTACGCTGGGTAGACGGAGACCTCGGTTGCCTTGACTGCGATCCAGACGCTCGCGCCTGGATTCAACCCGAGCTCGCTCACCGCGGCTCGAGTGACCTCGGCGACCAGCGGCACGGGAGCGCTCACGCGCACCCGAACGCGTTCGCCATACAGGTCGACGCTGTCCACCTGCCCTTGCCACACGTTCCGAGGCGTTCCGTCGGGCCGCGTCCTGTAGAGCGCGACGGCGCGCGGATGGATGACAGCGAAGACGTCGCCCTCACCGGCGTCCGGCGCCGCCAGCGATGCGTCACCAGAAAGCGTCACGTGATCGCCGTGCGCCTCCCCACGAAGCAGGTTGACCCCGGCGAGGTCGGCGACAAAGCGCGAACGTGGCCTGGCGGTGACCTCGCCAGGAGTTCCTGACTGCACGACCAAGCCGTGCTCGAGTACGACCAGTCTGTCCGCGAGAGCCATTGCCTCGAGCGGATCATGTGTCACCAGCAGACGCACTCCATTGAAAGATGCGAGCTGCCTGGTGAGCTCGCGGCGGACCTCGGCGCGGATCGAAACGTCGAGCGACGACAGCGGCTCGTCGAGAAGGAGGAGCTTCGGCCCCGTCGCGAGCGCGCGAAGCAGGGCTACGCGCTGTGCTTGCCCGCCGGACAGCTCCCGCGGCAGTGCTTCCGCGCGATCGCCAAGCCCCGCCTCGTCGATCCACTTGCGCGCCACGTCGGCCGCCCGCGGCTGCCGCTGAGCGCGCAGTCCGAACGCGACGTTCTCGATCACGCTGAGGTGCGGGAACAGCACGTGGTCCTGGAAGACCAGGCCGGCCCGCCTCTTCTCCGCCGGCACGTGGACGCCGCGACTCGTGTCGTCGAGAACCTCGCCGTCGAGGGTGACACGACCTTCCACGTCTTCGAGGCCGGCAAGCGCCCGCAGCAACGTTGTCTTGCCGGCTCCGTTGGGGCCGAGGACCGCGACTGTTTCACCTACGGCCGCGGACAGTGCCACATCGAGGGTGAAGCCGTTGCGCTTGATTCGAATCGCGGCTTCGAGCGTCACAGCGCGCCCAACCATCGATCGCGCATGCCGACCAGGATTGCAACTGAGACCACGAGGAGGATGAGGCTCAGCGTGATCGCGGCCTCGGGCTTAGTCTCGAGCGCGAGGTAAACGGCGATGGGCACCGTCTGAGTGCGGCCGGGAAAGTTGCCGGCGAACGTGATCGTGGCGCCGAATTCGCCGAGCGCGCGTGCCCAGCACAAAACAGCGCCAGAGAAGATGGCCGGCCGCAGCAGCGGCAGCGTGACGCGGGTGAGGACGCGCCAGTAGCCCGCGCCGAGCGAGCGCGCCGCTTCTTCGTACCGGTGGTCGAGCGAACGCAGCCCGGCCTCGACCGCGATCACGAGAAACGGCATCGCCACGAATGTCTCGGCCATCACGGCCGCCGTGGTCGTGAAAGGGATCTGAATTCCAAACGCCTGATAAAGGAGTGAGCCGGCGATGCCACGCCGCCCGAACGCCAGCCACAGCGCCACGCCGCCGACCACCGGCGGCAGCACCATGGGCAGAGTTGTGAGCGCGCGCAGCACGTTCCGCACGGTCCCTCGTGTTCGCGCCAGGATCATCGCGAGCGGGATTCCGAGGACGAGGGCGATCGCGGTCGCGGTCAGCGAGCAAAAGATCGAGAGACCAAGCGCCATCGTGGTGGTCGGGTCGGTGAGCTCGGCAAGCGCCTGGCTCCACGGCGCGCGCAAGATCAGGCCGGCGAGCGGAAGCACGAAGAGCAACAATCCCAACCCGGCCAGCAGCCCGATCGCTGCCGGGGTCCGCGCCCGCCTCAAACCCCCTCGAAACCGGCCGCTTTGAGCAACGACTGGCCGTCCGCGGACAGCACGAAATCGACGAAGTCCTTGGCCGCAGCCTGGTTGTGGCCCGTGTTGAGGACCGCGATCGGGTATTCGGCGATCACGTTCTGATCATTTGGAATCGCCACTCCGTCGACCTGGCGGCTCGTGATGATATCGCTGACGTAAACGATCCCCGCGTCTGCTTCGCCGAACGCGACCTTGCTCAGGACGCCGGTTACCTGCTGCTCGAGGCTGGCCGGCTTGACGGTGACTCCAGCTGTTTTCAGTGCCTGAGCCGCGTACTTGCCCGCCGGGACGGACGGGTCCGCCAGCACGACAACCAGTCCCGATCTCGCCAGGTCGGCCAGCGTGTGTATGCCTTTTGGGTTGCCCCTGGCGACGGCGATCTCGAGGCGGTTGTGAGCGAATACGCGGGGAGGACTCGCGACCAGCCCACCAGCGTTCACCTGTGTCATGTGAGCTATGTCGGCCGAGGCGAAAATATCCGCGGCAGCGCCCTCGCCGAGTTGCTGCGTGAGCATTTGGGAGCCGGCGAATACAAAGCTGAGCGCGTTTACAACATGACCCTGGGCCTTGACTTCGTTGGCCTGAAACTGGTTGCCGATCTTGCCGAAGGCCGGCTGCAGGGAGGAGGCGGCGAATATCGTCAGGGTCTTGGGCTCAGGGCAGCTCTGGACGGCGCACGTCGCCAGCGGACTGGTGCATGCGGCCAGCCAGCCAAAAGCGAGCATAGCCACCAAGGTTTTAGTCACCTGGCAGCTCGACCCCTACGTTCGTCGCTTTCACAACTGCCACCGCAGGCATCCCCGGCTTGAGGTCGAGCTCGTCCACGGCTTCGCGCGTAAGCAGTGAGACCAGTCGATGAGGCCCAGCCTGGATCTCGACCTGGGCCGCGACGCGGTCCTTGATCACTCGGGTCACGATCCCCGGGAAACGGTTGCGGGCGGACTGCGCGACGAACACCTCCGCCGGCTTCTTGCGCGCCGGTTTGGCCAGGCGAGCCAGTGAGGCGCCATCGACGAGCCTCTGGCCGCCCGAGCTGCGCGCGGCCCGCAACCGGCCGTCGTCGACCATGCGGCGCACCGTGTCGGTGCTGACACCCAGCATCTTGGCCGCCTGCCCCAACCTGTAGCTAGGCATTGGTCCGAAAAGCCTAGCAGACGCCAGTTATCTAGCGGGGAAAACCAGCTCCGCCTTCGCGGCGCGGTAGAACCAGTACGTGATCAGAACAATGGCCCCGTCGACGACGAAGTTGGCCAGGAACGCGTAGGGAAAGCCGCCGAAGACGAACAGCGCCAGCGAGGTGAGCGAGCTCGACGCCTTCGCGAGCATAAGGAATTGCACGGGTTGGGCCTGGATCCGCTCGCCGCGCTGTGCGACCCATGACAGAGCCGCCACCACGATCATGTAGGGCACCGCCAGCGTCAGCCAGAAATCCTGTCCCGCATTCAGGGCTACGACCTCGTGCATGCCCAGCGACTTCGCGGTCGAGTTGAGGATCCGGACGGTCAGGTACGGGAAGACGAAGAAGTCGATCGCGCCGAGTGCGAAGACCACCGTCCATACCCGGAGCAACAGGCGCAGGCGTCTAGTTGCGATGACGAGGGCCATAATCGCACGGCATGTCCTTGACGGCCGCCCGAAGAGCGACGCTGGCGGCGCTCGCGGATTCGCTCCTTCCGCACGGCGGAGCGCTCGAGCCTGGCGCCGCCGACGTCGACGTCGCGGGCCAACTCGACTCGTACCTGGATCGGTGCGCTCCGGGAACGCGCCGCACTGTCAACCTCATGCTGACGGCCTTCAACCTCTCGTCGATCGCGAGCCGGCACGCGCGGCCGTTCCGCTTGCTGGGAGCACCCGCGCGCGAGGCCTATGTGCTGGGATGCGAGAAGTCGAAGATTCGCCAGCGCCGCGAAACGCTCATCGCGCTCAAGGCGCTGATCTTGATGTTCTACTGCTCCGACGACCGCATCAAGCCGCTGATCGGATATGACGGTCAGCCCTACAAGAAGGTCGAGCATGACCCCGGCGTCGTCGAGCTCAAAGTCGAACAACCGGACCAGGGTTTCTTTGAGACCGCGGACGTTGTCGTCGTCGGCAGCGGCGCAGGCGGCGCGGTGGCCGCCAAGGAGCTGGCTGAGGCCGGCCTCAAGGTCATCGTCCTCGAGGAGGGTGAGCATTTCGACCGTCGCGACTTCACCGGCCCTCCACCGGAGCGCCTCCGACGTTTCTATCGGGGCAACGGCCTCACGTTCACCATCGGCGTGCCGACCATCTCGCTGCCGATTGGGCGTGGAGTCGGCGGGTCGACGCTGATCAACTCCGGAACGTGCTTTCGACCGCCCGATTTCGTGATGGAAGCATGGGGCATGGACACGGCAGAGTTCGAGCCGCTGTTCGCCGACGTAGAAGCGACGCTGAACGTCGAACCGGTCGCCGGCGACATCATGGGCGCGAACGGCGAAGTCATGGACAGGGGTCGTCGCGAGCTTGGCTACAGCGGCGGTCCGATCCGCCGAAACGCGCGCGGGTGCCATGGCTCCGGCGTATGCGCGTTCGGCTGCCCGCTGGACGCCAAGCTCGGCATGCACGTCACGTACCTGCCGCTCGCGGCCCGCGCCGGCGCCCGAATTGTGAGCGGCTGCCGAGTGGACGGGCTCGTGATCGAGAATGGGCGCGCCGCCGGCGTCACGGGCTCGATCGTCGACCCGGAATCCGGCGCCGTCCATAGGGACGCACGCTTCGAGGTCCGCGCGCCGCGAGTCGTGCTCGCCGCCGGGGCGGTCTACACACCCGCACTGCTGCAGCGTCAGCGCCTCGCCAACTCCAGCCATCAGGTCGGCCGCAACCTCCGTATCCATCCTGGCTGCGGCGTGCTCGGCATCTTCGATGAGGACCTTTACGCATGGAAGGGTGTGATGCAGAGCTACTACGTGGATGAGAAGCTGCAGGACGGCATCCTCGTCGAAGCAACATATCCGCCGCCTGGGGTTGGCTACAGCGCGGGCGGCGTTGGCGGAAAGGGGAGCGACCTCAAGGACGTCCTCGCTCGCTACCGACAGACCGCCGCGGCTGGATTGATCATCTCCGACACCGGGACGGGGCGCATCCGCGCCACGCCGGGTGGTGGTCTGCTGATCACTTACAACCTGCATCCGGACGATCTCCGCAAGATGCTCGAAGGGATCAGGCTCACAGCCGAGATCTATCTCGCCGCAGGCGCCATAGAGGTGCATACGCAGCTGCCGGGAATGCCGGCGGTGCGAAAACGCGAGGAGCTGGACTGGATCACAGAAGGGAGGTGGACCGCCGCCGACCTCAAACTGTCTGCTTACCACCCGATGGGCACATGCCGCCTCGGTAAGGGTCCGGAGTCGTCGGTCGTCGACCAATATGGGCGCGCACACGATCTACCCGGGCTGGTGATCGCCGACGCGAGCATGCTGCCTGGCTCGACCTACGTCAACCCGCAGATCACGATCATGGCCCTCGCCGCTCGCAACGCCCGCCGTCTCGCGGCGGAGATGAGCTAGAGCTAGACCAGCAACGGAACGCCGGTGAGCGGCGTCTCCGATGCATATTCGAACGCAGCCGAGGCGGGTCGAACTATATGGGCCAGGGTTTCAGGGCCGCGCGTCATGTGCAGCTCGAGATCCGCCACCTCCGTGTGGTAGCAAAACCGACTTCCGCCACGCGGGTCTGCATAGGTGACTCCGATCAGGTCTTCTGGGCGCGGCTTGATCGCGACGACGAGCGTGCGGACCCCGAGCCTAGCCGTCGCCATCCACGCATGAGCCAGGATCGAGCCGCGATTGCGAAGGACTTGAACCGGACCATTGAAAAGGAACTGGTGTCCGTTCGCCTTTGCGCCGACGGCGGTGCCGACCAGGACGGTGCCAAGCCTCGAGCGCACGCGCGAGGTCGCTCCATCCATCCAGAAATCCGAACCCGACGCGAAACCCCAATTCCACGCGAGAGCGTGACTCGACGCCCACGTGTGCTGCTGCCCGCCCGTGGCGCCGTCCAGCCGATGCGCCCGCCCGTTGACCTCGACCGTGCCCGTAACTGCAAGCGCCGGCTGAGCGCCGATGTTCGCGACGGACGACAGCGCCTGCCAGCGCGGACGCAGGAATGGGAACGGGGGCTCACTCGAGCGCCAGCTCAGGTCCCAGCGCGCGTTGCCGCTCTCGGTGTGGACCTGGCCCGAGCACCCCTCGCGTTCAAAGCGGGCGCCATCGACGCGCAGCTGGAAAGGCTGGGCGGACATCTGCAGCGCGCGGAGTGGAAAGGTGACCTTGCCTCCCCAGTTTGCTTCGGGATGGTCTCGGTCGAATGCGAATGCCCAGAGCGCCGAGTGGGCTTCGGCGGAGACGCCCGGCGCCGGATTGAACGTCGAGTAGCGAATCCAGAACCCGCGACGCGAGGCGGCGTCGGAGACTGTCACGTACCACGCCTCATAGGTGCCCGAACGATCCTGGCAGCGAGGGGCGTTGGCGGTCTCAGTATTCATTCTCGGGTGCTTACGAATTCTTCACATTTGGGTGATGCCGGGCCGATCGGACGCGGCTTGAATTTGGGCCATGGCACTGGCTCCCCTCCCCGAACCGATCACCGAAGTCGCGCCGCCCTCCCGAAAAGGCATCACGCGACGTCAGGCGTTAGCGGCGGCCGTCGCCACCGGAGTCGGCGTCGGCGCTGTCCGGCTGCTCGGCGGCGCGATGCAGAACATCACCCGATCGAAAACGTCGTCGGGCATCGATTGGGTGTCGCCACTGAGCCGCGAAGCAGCCCAGATCATGCAGCTGCTTCGGCGCACGAGCTTCGGGTACACGCCGGCGCAACTGGAGGCGGCGCTGTCGGATGGATATGGCAAGACGGTCGACCGCCTGCTCGAGACCAAGCCGGTCGAACCGCCGGTGCTGGCGGCCGCGAGCACGCCCGGAGGCAGGTTCGGCGTCGCGGAGCTCCAACAGTGGTGGATCGACCACATGCTCACGACGACCACCCCATTCGCCGAGCGCATGACCCTTTTCTGGCACGGGCACTTCACCAGCGACTACCGCAAAACCGGCAACAACACTTTCATGTACTGGCAGAACCTCACATGGCGCCGCATGGCGCTCACGAACCTGAGGCCGATGCTCTTGGAGGTCACGACCGACCCGGCCATGCTCCGGTACCTCGACCTGGCGACCTCGACCGGTCAGAGCCCAAACGAGAACTACTCGCGCGAGCTGATGGAGCTGTTCACGATGGGCGCCGGCAACTACACCGAAGAGGACGTGCGCCAGAGCGCCAGGGCCCTCGCAGGCTGGCAGGAACCGCCGGCTGACATGATCGCGACGGTTACGGTGGACAAGGTCAAGATGGTCACGCAGAAGCTTCCGGTCTACAGCAACCAGAGGCCCGGTGTCTTCAACCAACGCCGCGCATATAAAGGAACGGTCACCTACCTCGGCCGCACCGGGACGCTCGATACCCAGGGCGTCATCGACCGGATCCTCGCGCAGAACGCGACCGCGACGCTGATCGCCACCAAGGTCGCCCAGCATTTCGTCACCAGCCAGCCTTTGCCGGCCTACGTAGCGCGCCTCGGAGATGCTTTCCGCAAGAGCCAGTACGACATCAAGACACTCATGCGTGCGGTCTTCACGAGCCCCGAGTTCACGGCCGACGCGAGCTACAGGTCGCTGTTGAAATCGCCGATCGAGTTCATGGTGCATGGAGCGCGCGCGCTGGGCGCGACGAACCTGACGAAGGTCGTCGCCGCGTCGGGGTCCGGAATGGGACAGAGCCTGTTCGATCCGCCCGACGTCAACGGCTGGCCCAGCAACGCGGCCTGGATCTCCTCCAACACAGTCGTCGAGCGCGTCAACTTCGTCACGCGCGCGCTGGCTCAGGTGAAGGGTTCGCTGCCGTCCGCCACCGACGCGTCGCGCTCTCACCTCGACGGCGTGCTGAGCCCGCAGACCGCAAAGCTCCTGAACCAGGCGCCCGATGAAAGGACCCGATGGTTCGTCACCCTCGCCTCGCCGGAATTCCAGCTCAAGTAGGTGCACGAGAGATGACCAAGGAAATCGGAATCAACCAGCTCAAGCGTCGCGACTTCCTGAAGGCCGGCCTCGTGTTCGGCGCGGGAGCGGCGGGACTCGCCGCCGGATACGCGGCGGTTCCAGATGCATTTGCGCGCGCGGTCTACGCGGCCAAGAAAAACGGCGCCGCCAACGACAACGTGCTGGTGATGATCCAGCTCGCGGGCGGCAACGACGGCTTGCGGACGCTGGTTCCACTCGGCGACCCGAAGCTTCACGATCTGCGTCCCAAGCTGGCAGGCCCGATGGTTTCGCAGGCGCTGCCTCTCAACGCCGACTTCGGGCTCAATCACCACCTGGGCGGGATCAAAGGCCTGTGGGACAAGGGCAAGGTCGCAATCGTCCAGGGAGTCGGCTACCCCAACCCTACGTTCTCGCACTTCGAATCGATCCGGATCTGGGAGACGGGCGACCCGACGCGCCGGCAGGTCGACGGCTGGCTTGGGCGGACGCTCGCGAAGGCCTATGACTCGAACGGGCACCCGCTCACGGGCTGCGCCTGCGGCGCCACCGATGTTCCAGGCGCGCTGCGCGACCTGCAGGCGACCATGACCGTGATCCAGAACCAGAAGACGTTTGGTTTCACGGGCGGGTCGGAGGTCGAGGCGGCTGTCGGCGCTCTCTACAAAGGCACGCCGGGCATCTACGGCGCACTCTTCGACACCGCAATCGCCACCGCGAACGACACCATCGCGACCTTGCGCACTTCATCGACCAGCTACCAGCCGATGGCTGACTACACCGACAAGGTCAAGCTCGTCTACTCGTCCAAGAACCAGCTGGCGGCGGCTCTGCAGCTGGCCGCGGAGCTCATCGTCACCGGCACCGGGGTCAAGCTCCTGCACGTGACGCTCGGCGGCTTCGACACGCACTACACAGAGCTCAACAGGCACGACGACCTCATGGGTTATCTCGATTCGGCGGTGAGCGCGTTCTACCAGGACCTGGCGTCTCATGGAAAAGCGGACAAGGTTCTGATCGCGACCTGGTCGGAGTTCGGGCGCCGTCCCAAAGAGAACGCAAGCGGAGGCACCGACCACGGCGCCGCGGCGCCACTGCTGCTGATCGGCGACCCCGTGAAGAGCGGGCTCTTCGGCGCCGAGCCGAGCCTCACCAACCTGGACTCGACCGGCAACCTGCAGTACGCCGTCGACTTCCGTTCGGTGTACCAGGAGATCCTCGGTGGTCACCTGGGCGCCGACGCGAACGAGATTCTTGGCGGTTCGTACGATCGGGTTCAGTTCTTGAAGGCGCCGGTGGCGGTGTAGCGGCTGGTCGGAATGCGTTCGTTCCTGTTGAAGCTGGCGGCGACCGTCCTCACGCTGGGCGCCACCGCCGCGTCCGCGGCGTACGTGACTTCGCACGTGAAGAATCCGTTCGCGCCTCTGCAGCCCACGGTGCTCGCGTCGCAGCAACAAGGCACGGTGGGCGGGCTCACGTTCACGCCTGGCGTCAGGCAGGGCGACGTCCAGCCGGTGACATCGACCTATGCGTCGTAGATATGAGAGGGAACCTGCCGGTTCCCTCTCATCGCGGCGTCGGCGAAGCCGACCCGGCCTTCGGCCGGGCAAGCGCCGCTGCTCACCCTCCCCGGGAGTAGTCTCGTGAGGGCCGGCGTCGCGGCTCACCACTTCGAGGCGCTCGGCACGATCTGCAGCTTGTTCGGAATCGGCGTGTCTCGCGCGGAGCTGGCCCAGGGAGAGTTCTGGATACGTGTGCTCGGGGCGCGTGTCACGCGGTTTTCGAAATGCAGCGAGCTGGCCGTTCTCAATCGTTCGGCCGGCGCATGGGTGGACGTGAGCCCGGAGATGGAGGAGCTGCTGCGTGAAGCGCTGCGCGCCTACGAGCTCAGCGCGGGACTCGTCAACGCCGCGGTGCTGCCTTCGATGCTCGCGATCGGCTACACGCGCCCGCTCGCGGAAGGCGTGTCGACTGCCACGATCGAGGACGCGCGCCCGGCCCCGCCACTCACGGAAGTTCTCGCCGTGCGGTCGCGGCGAGCCCGACTGGAGCGGGAATGCGGCCTTGACTTGGGTGGTATCGCGAAGGGCTGGATGGCCGACAGGCTGTCGGTTCAGCTCGGAACCAACGTGCTTGCAAACATCGGCGGTGACCTGCGCGCCATGGGACCAGGTCCGAAGGGCGACGGGTGGCCGGTCGGATTCGGCGGAGTCACCGTAATGCTGTGCGACCAGGGCGCTGCCACAAGCAGCATGCGAAGGCGCCGTTGGGGCGAGCTGCACCACTTGATCGATCCCCGCACCGGATTGCCATCGACGAGTGAGTTGCAAGAGGTATCGGTGGTGGCGGTCACTGGTTGTGATGCGGAGATCGTCGCCAAGACGGCGCTGCTGCTCGGACCCGAACTCGCGACCGCCTACTGCGCTGCTCACGCGCAGGCCAGCTGGCTGAGCCGATGACGGTCGACCAGTTCTTCTGGATGCTGGCCCGCGTCGCCGGCCTCGGCTCTTACGCGGCCCTGGCGATCGCTCTCGTCACTGGCATCGCGCTGCGCACCGCCGTGCTCGACTGGCTCGGCCGCAACCGTCCTCTGCGTTCGCTACACGAATACACCACTGTGCTGTGGGTCCCGCTCGCGGTGGTCCACCTCGGCGCCCTGCTGCTCGATAAGACTTCGCGCATCGCCCTCATCGACCTCGTGCTTCCTTTTCACTCGAGCTACGGGACCATCGGCATCGGCCTCGGCACGCTGGCGGTGGACCTGTTGCTTGTTGTCACTGCAACGGCTTATCTCAAGAAGCGAATGCCGGTCGAGCTGTGGAAATGGGTGCATCGAATCGCGTACGCCGCTTTTGCGCTCACCTTTCTGCACGCCATCCTGAGCGGCACCGACTTCAGCGATCCCATCGTTTCGGCGATCACATGGTCGGCCGCCACCATGCTGTTCGTGCTCGCCCTGGCGCGAGCGTTCTTGGGCCGGCTGCCCGCCTGAGCGCAGGCTAGACGGCGAGCCGCCGCCGCAGAGCGATCACGCGGCGACGCATCTCCTCTTCGACGTCGAACGGCATGTCGACCTCCTGGCGTTCCCGATGCCATCGCTCAAAAGCGAGGTCCACCTGCGCGGTCTGCAGCCGCGACACGAGGAAGTACGCACGAAGGCCTCCGCGCTGCAACGCGCGTATGCGCCGCCGAAAACGCTGCCACGGATTCATGAGGATCGGGACTTCCTCAGGCGTGATGGCGCCGCTGCCGGTCGCGGCCTCCTTGCGGAACTGGTCGGCGAGCGCCTGACTCTCGATGTGGAGGCCGAGCAGAAGCAACGCGAGCGCTCCGGCCGTGAACGGTCCGGTCATGACGAGGGTCCGGAGGTGGATCTCCAGAATCCCGATCGCCGTCTTCTCGATGGGGAAGAGAGTCAGCCACGCATCCCACGCGAAGTGCGCGGCGATGGCGACGATGAAGCCGCCGGCGATCGCGATGAGCTTTCTGCGCACGTCCGGCAGCTGGCGTGCGATCCCAAGCCCGGCGCCGACGAATGCCGTGTATGTGGCATGGCCGAAAAACAGGCCGAGCACCTGACGCGCGTACCACTGAAAGCCCGCGGCGTAAGGCCCCACGCCTTCGGGCGCGAAGATGGCGTAGAGGTTGGTCATGTACGAAACCGATTCCATGAAGTTGAAGCCGAGGCCGATAGCCGCTCCATAGACGATGCCGTCGACGACGTCGTCGAACTCGTTGCGCATCACCAGGAAGAGCAGCACGACGGCGGAGCCTTTGGCCAGCTCCTCCAGGATGCCGGCGGAAAACGCGTTCGACACGTCGAGGCCGGGGCCTGGCACGAGGGTGCGGATTGCGATCGTTTGCCAGAGGCTTTCGGCCCAGATGACGAGGCTGGTGGCGACCACCGCGCCCCACGCGGCGGCGAGCAACACGAGTCGCCATGGCTCCGTTTCGTTGCGATCGAGATAACGCAGGACAAATAAACCAAATGCGGTCGTGGGCAGGCAGGCGAGCGCGCATACGACAGCGACATTCGGGCCCGCCGAGCCGGTGAACACGAAGACATCGATCAGGAGCAGCCACGCGAGCGCGGCCAGGCCCAGCAGTACGAACGCGCGGGCGAGATGGCGGCGGCCCTCCGCCCGGTCGCGATAGAGAGCGCGTACCCCGACGAAGGTGACGAGGGCGATCAGGCTGATGGCAAGCAATCCATAGAGCGAGGTGCGGCCGGCGACGGGCTCGAGGTAGATGTAGTTGAGGATCGAGCTCGCGATCAGCGCGAGGATCAGGGTCACCGCGATGACGATCGCGATCGCGAAACGTGGGGGCCGTCGTGGCCGAGGGCGCGCGGAGCGAGTGTCGACGAGGGTGGCCACTACTACCGCTCCACCTGGACCAGGCGGCGGGCGATCACCTCGACCGGCACGCCGCCTTCGTATCGCTCGACGACGAAGAGGTAGTGGCCGGGGAGGATGTGATGGAAACCGGGCGGCACGCGGACGGGGATGATCGTCTGGTTGGCGAGCTCTTGCGGAGTCGCCGGACCGACACCTCCGACAATGTTGCCGAAACTGTCGTACCAGCGTGCGTCGACGACGACGTTGGGAGGCAAGGACGACCAGTCGACCTTGGCCGCGAACAGCGCGGTGCGAGGAAACGAGCTGCCGTCTGGCCCGGTCACGGTGTTCTGGTCGGGGTCGTACTGGTAGACGCCCACGATGGTGGCTTTGAGGCCGGTTTGATGGCCCGGGGGCTCGAAGTAGACGAACTCGACGAGCCCCACTATGAGGATCAAGAGAGATATCGCGGCGTACAGGAGCAACGTCCGATAAAGGGTGCGAACCTGATCGACTGGCGCCGCAACCACCTGCGAGAGTGTATGAGGCGGACGGGATCCCGGATGAGCCGAGCGTTACCTGGATAGAGAATGCAGGAGGTGATCGATATGCCGCAAAGGGCGTGGAGTCCGAAACGCGAGCGTCAGTACGAGCACATCAAGGAAGGCCTGCTCGAGCGCGGATCGGGTGCGGAAAAAGCGGAGGAGATAGCCGCGCGAACGGTCAACAAGGAGCGGGCTCGCCACGGCGAGGCGAAGGAGTCCAGCCGCACATCTGTCGATGACATTTCGTCTGGGCGGCGCGGCGGCTTGCGTTCGCACAGCGGCTCGCGGGGCCCGACATACGCGCAGCTCCGCAATGAGGCCCGTCAGCGCGGCATCAGGGGTCGGTCGAAGATGACCAAGGGCCAGCTTGCTGGAGCCATCGCCCGCAAAGGGGGCTGACCTCTCAGGCCGGCTTTCGGTAGAAGCGGACCCCGTCTCGGAGATCCTCAAACTCAGTTCCTGGAGCTTCACGCAACACTTTCCAAGCCGCGAAACCGTCCCCAACACAACCTCCGAGGTGAATCGCCAGCGGCAAGATCAGGTATCCGCCCCAAGGACCGAAGCAGGCCAGCAACCCTAGGACGGAAATCGCGACTGCGGGAGCGGTGGCCACAGCCAGGTACTGGCGGCGGGTGAATCGATGGCCCGCGGCAGTCGCGTACAGAGCGGGCATGACCCCTCCAATGAGCAGCGCGCCGAAACTGGGTCGCGCTCCGAAGGCGCGCATGACCAGGGCGTGGATGGCCTCGTGTATGACGACCAGAAGGCCAGTCAGCAGAACGATCACCACCACGTCGATGAGACCGATCTGGAACGACCCGCCCGCCCGACCGGCGCGAATGATCGAGGGCAGAGCGAACAGCGGCACGCTCGTCAGCACGACGACGATCGCGACGATGTTCCAGACCGTCGCCTCCGACTTTCCCGGCCGCCAGTCGACGATCGGCGGTGTCGTCACGGTGCGAGGCAGATCGCTGGTGCGGCGGAGAGGAGTTGAACCTCCACGACCTTGCGGTCACTAGCTCCTGAAACTAGCGCGTCTGCCATTCCGCCACCGCCGCGTCGGGGCGAGCGAGAAGTATACCGAGGGCAAATCTCTGCGCCTTCGGGCTCTCCCTTAGGTCGTGATGAACAGCGTGTGCCAGGCAGCCTCGACCAGGTCGGGGTTCAGCTGTACCTGCACGCCTCGCGCGGCCGACACATCAACCAGCCGCTCGAGCAGGTCGCGCGGATGGTTGCCGCGCAAGGGCCTGCCGCCATAGAGATTACGGATCATTTCGAGCGCAGTCCCGTCGGGGGGGATCGTCAGCCGCTCCCGCTCCCTCTCGAAGATTCGGCACCACATCTCCCACGTCGGGTCGGGCATAAGCACCTTGTAGGCCAGCCGGCGGAGGTAGGCCTCGTCCAGCAGCTCGGCCGGCTTGAGGTTGGTTGATAGGGCGAGCTGCGCCCAGAACGGAACCTCCACCTTGCGGCCGCTGGCGGAAAGGTTCATGTAGTCGATCTCCTGCTCCAGCGGCACCAGCAGGCGGTCGAGGATCTGCTTCGGCAACACGCGCTGCCGTCCCAGGTCGTCGACCAGCAGCACACCGCCGTTGGCCTTCACCTGCAGGGGCGCGCCGTATGTTCGGCTCCCCTCTTCCCAGGTAGGGTCGAACATCTCGATCTGGAACTCGCCACCCACCTGGACGAGGGGGCGCGCGACGCGCCGCCAGCGGCGATCCGCCGGCTGGTTGGCCTCCAAGTGATGCACGGCGCCGTCGAAGACCGTCATCACCTCTCCGCCTCCGATGTCGAGCGCCATCGGGACGACGATCGGGCCCCCGAGCAAGCGCGGAATCCGTCGCGCCAGCGTGGTCTTGCCGTTGCCTGGCGCTCCGTAGATGAAGATCGAGGACCGCGAGTTGACAGCCGCGCGTACCGCTTCTGTCACTCCTGGCGCAAGCTCGATGCCGGCGAGCGCCGCCGTCACCTTCGTGAGGTCGAGGGTGCCGGGCTTTGCCGCGTCGGCGAGCACCAGCCTGTACTCGTGAAGCGACACGGGCGCCGGGCCTGAGTAGCGGGTGCCGGCTCGCGAGATCTCCTCGCTCCTAACGCGCCCTTGCCTCGTCAGCGCATACGCCATGCGTTCGGGCAGCGGCCGGCCGAGCCAAGGGCCTTGCTCGGAGGCAAGCCCCAGAGCGTCGAGGAAGTTGGCGCTGATCAGCAGCTTGAGCATCGGTTCGACGGATGCAAAAGGAAGCGCCAGCTGCTCTGCCACCTCAAAGCCCGTCAGTCGCGTTGCCGTCGACGCGAGGCGAAGGATCATGCCCTCGATCAGTGCTCGATTCATCTCCGGCGGCGGCGGGGTACCCAGCTCTTGGCTCGTCGACGGCGTGGCTGTCGGCGGAGGCATCGCCTGCGGCTCGTCGACATGCTCCAGGATCGCCGCGAAGAGCTTTTTTCCGAACCGTGCGCGGTCGGCGTGGTCGGGAGGTTCGCCCTCGCGTCGGCGGCTGATCCAGTTCGGCACTTCCTTGAAGACCACGGTGTTGCCTATCAACAGCTGCACCATGTCAGGCTCCGCGGTCGTGACCCGGACCGCGATGCGCACGAGGTAGCCCTGGCTCTTGAGGGCCGACCAGCTGCGCTCCCACGCGACATCGTTGCGTCCCGACCAGGTCTGGCGCACAGTGCGGTCGCGCGCGAGGGTCACGTCCTTGCGGTTCTGATAGCGGCGACGGACGAGCTCGGTGACGTCCTTGTCGACGTCCTCGGCCACCAGCGCCGCCAGAGGCAGCGCGCGGTCATCGACCGCGGGCCGGTTCTTGATTTCGAAGATGGTGTTGGCGGTCGGCGCCAGCGCGCGGATCACACTCGCGTGGCGCGGGCAGAAGGGAGTGCGCTCGATGAACTGAATGTGTCGGCGGCACCACCAGCTCTTGCATTCGCGCCCCGTGAGATCCCTGTAGGCGCACGCCCAGCCACGACGCTCGCCGCAATCGACGAAGGTGCAGACTCCGGGTGGCTTGGGGCCGTCGGTCCGCCGTGGGATCGCGACCTGCGGCGAGGCGACCTGCGCCGGGACGGCAATCTCGGCCGACATGGCCTCGGCGGCCGGCTGCGCGACCGCAGGCTTGGGCATGTAGTGAAAGGCGCCGGAGAATTCCTCGCAGGTCTGGAAGCGCTGCGAGCGGTCCTTGGCGGTTGCCTTCCAGATGATCTCCATGATCGGCGAGGGGATCGCGGTCGACGCCCGCGGCCGGTCGAACACCTGCGCATGCAGCACGGCCGGCAGCGGTCCCGTGAAGGGCGGCTCGCCATGGAGAAGCTCGTAGAGGATCATGCCCAGCGAGTACACGTCCGAGCACTTGTCCACCGCCTCGCCCTTGACCTGCTCAGGCGCCATGTACGCGGGCGTGCCGACCATGCTGCCGGTGGCGGTCAGGCGATGCTTGTCATCGATCAGCTTCGAGATGCCGAAGTCGAGGATCTTGGTCTTGCCGCGGTTGGAGATGAGGATGTTGTCGGGCTTAAGGTCGCGGTGAACGATGCCGAAGTCGTGGGCGACACCGACCGCTGACAATAGCTGCTGCACCAGGTCGACAGACACGTCGACGCTGAAGCGTCCGTACTCGTCGAGCCACGACCGCATGGAGCGGCCCTCCACCCATTCCATGACGATGAACAGCACCGGACCGTCCTCGTCGAAGTCGTAGACGCGCACGATCCCGGGATGGTTGAGTGCGGCGACCGTGGCCGCCTCGCGGTGGAACCGCTGGCGGAAGCTGACGTCGCTCGAGTACTGCTCCGCCAGCACCTTGATGGCCACCGGGATGTCGAGCCGCGGATGGGTAGACCGGTACACGACGCCCATGGCGCCACGTCCGAGCTCGGCTTCTATCGGGTACCGCCCGAGTTGAGTAGTGCTCACGTTCGGTTGAGGGAAGCCAGTATGCCGGACGGTACCCGGCATCCCTGCCACTTATGCGAACCGCGCGAGGCTTCGGCCGCTAGCTGAAGACGGAGAGTGGCATGTAGAACGAAACGCCGAAGTTGGGCTGGTCCACGATCTGGCTGATCCGCAGATCGCCCGCCAGGCTGCACAGGATGTAGGCGTCTTCGCGGCTCAGCTTGTGGTCCGCCTGGAGCCACACGATGGTGTCTCGGACGGAGTTTCGAGCGTTCTCCATCAGGTCGGGCCCGAGAGCGCAGACCGCGTGGTAGCCGGCGGCGTCGCTCTTCGGCTGAAGGGGCTTGGCGGGCGTGAGGAAGTGATAGGACCAGGGACGCAGACGGCCGCCTTTCACCACCCCAAACCGGAGTGAGAACGACATCGGACATTCGATTCCCGTAACGCAGACCTCGCCGTCTCCCTGCGCTCCATGGCAGTCGCCCGCGGAGAACAGCGCTCCGGGGACGAAAACGGGCAGATAGAGCTTCGTGCCGGCTGTCAGGTGTCGGGTGTCGATGTTGCCCGCGCCCTTGGTCGGAGGCAGGACGTCGTGCGGTCCGGGCTCGTCTGTGGCGACGCCCATCGTCCCGCAGAACGGCGCGAGCGGGATGTGGATGTCATGGCGCAGCTCGGCGGTTGTGCGATCGCCCAGGTCGAAGTAGCGCACGTACGGGTCGGGGAAGTCCGAGGCCAGCAGCCCGAGGCCCGGCAAGATCGCCGACCAACCCCACGACCCTGGCTTGAGGCTCAGGATGTCGACCTCCAGGGCGTCGCCGGGCTCGGCGCCCTTGACGTAAACAGGGCCGCCCAACGGGTAGAGCCGGTCGAAGTTCAGGGCTCCCAGCTTGGAGGCGGGGTCGCCCTTCTTCAGCTGCCCGGCGGTGACCTCTTCAGTGTCGAAATGGACGATGTCGCCGGACTCGATCTCGACCGCCGGCGGCAGCGAGTTGTCCCACTTGAAGTGGAAGACGTCTCGTCCGATCGTGTGTTCCCGCACTCCTGTTTTCGCCATCTATTTCCTCACCGCCGGCGCCGCGCTCTCCTTGATCGGAGCGGCGTTGGCGCGCAGCACTTTCTTGTCGAACTTGCCCACCGACGTCTTCGGCACCTCGTCGATAAAACGGATCTCGTCCGGCAGCCACCACTTGGCGACCTTGTCGCGCAGGAAGTCGATCAACTCTTCCTGGGTCACCTGCCCCTTGAACTCAGGCTTCGGAACCGCGAAGGCGACAGGCCGCTCGTCCCACTTGGGGTGGACGAGGCCGATAACGGCCGCCTCCATGATCTTGGGGTGAGCCATGATCGCGTTCTCGAGCTCTACCGATGAGATCCATTCGCCGCCGGACTTGATCACGTCCTTGGTGCGGTCGACGATCTGGATGTAGCCCTCGGGCGTGACCCTGGCCACGTCGCCGGTGCGGAACCAACCATCCTCGGTGAGCTTGTCTGGGTCGTAGCCGTTGTGATAGCCGCGGGCGATCCACGGCCCCCGGACCTGGATCTCGCCGAACGCGACGCCGTCCCACGGGAGCTCTTCGCCGGTCGCGGCGTCGCAGATGCGCAGCTCGACGCCAGGCACGATCACACCCTGGGTCAGGCGCGCGTCAAGCTCGTCCTCGGGTTTGGTCTGGGCCTTCGGCCGGGCGACGCTGCCAAGGGGCGACGTTTCGGTCATGCCCCAGGCGTGGAGCATGCGCAGGCCGAGCGAATCCATGGACTCCATCACCGCGCGGGGGATGGCGGAACCGCCACATACCACTATGCGGACCTTGGGCAGCCGTCTCCCGCTCTCCTTCAAATACGCCGCGGTGTTGATCCAGATGGTCGGCACCCCGGCGAGGAAGGTCGCGCCCTCCGCCTCCGCGAGGTCGACGATGGACTTGGCGTCGCCCATGAATCGGTCCGGGAAAAGCACCTTGCTCCCCGCCATCCCGCAGGCATATGGCAGGCCCCAGCTGTTGGCGTGGAACATGGGCACGATCGGGAGGACCGTGTCGCGCTCTGTGATGCCGAGGTTGTCGGCCTGGAGCACGCCCATCGTGTGAATGAACTGGGAGCGATGCGAGTAGACCACGCCTTTGGGGTTGCCGGTGGTGCCGGACGTGTAGCACATCGACGCGGCCATGCGTTCCGAGATCTTGGGCCAGGGATAGTCGTCGCTCTCCGCGGCCAGCAGGGTTTCGTAGTCGAGCATCTCGCCCAAGCCATGGTCGGGAGCGGCCGGCGCACCGTCGGTCATGAGCACGATGGTCTTGATGCTCGGGATCTTTCCGGCCAGGGGCTTGAGGAGAGGGACCAGCGTCTGGTCGATGAACAGGACCTTGTCCTCAGCGTCCTTGATGATGAATTCGAGGTGCTGTGGAAATAGTCGCAGGTTGAGGGTATGAAGGACCGCGCCCATGCACGGCACGGCGTAGTAGAGCTCGAGGTGCCGGTAGTTGTTCCAGGCCAGCGTTGCCACGCGGTCGCCGGGTTTGACGCCAAGCCTCTTGAGGGCGCCGGCGAGCCGGTTGACCCGGCGGACCATCTCTCCGTTGGTGGTGCGGTGGAGCGCCTGCTCGCGCTTGGTCACGACCTCCGACTTCGCATTCAGCCGCTCCATTCGCCAGAGCACGTGCTGAATAGAGAGCTCGTAGTCCTGCATCAAGCCTTCCACGGCCCAACCTCCAGCAAGAGTAGTCCTGGGGCAGCGTCTCTAAGAGTTGGATGGTAAGCCTGGCCGGGTTAGGATGCACACCTATGCCTTCATGGGGTCGCGCTGACCTCCACACCCACACGAACGCCAGCGACGGCTGGCCGACGCCGCTCCAGCTGGTTGAGCATGCCGGACGTCGCACCGGCCTGGACGTGATTGCGGTCACGGACCACGACACCATCGAAGGGGCGCTGCGCGCCACCGAGTACGCGGCCCGCCGCGCGAAGCTGCACGTGATCATCGGCGAGGAAATCTCGAGCCGCGACGGGCATATCATCGGCCTCTTCCTCGAGAGGGCTATCAAGCCGGGGCTCTCTGCCGCCGCCACGGTTCATGCCATCCACGAGCAGGAGGGAATCGCCATCGCCCCGCACCCTTTCTGGCGCACGCAGCGCGTTGTCCGCAGCGGCAACCCGGTGCACGGGGTGGGCTGGCTGGCCGCGGAGCTGCCGTTCGACGCAATCGAAATCGAAAACGCAACACCCGGCTTCTACGTCTTCAACCGGCTGGCGCGGCGCCTGAACATGGGGTTGGGCGCGGCCGAGCTGGGATGCTCGGATGCGCACATCGTCGATGCGGTGGGGCGCGCCTTCACCCATTTCCCCGGGAAGACTCCGGCGGCTTTGCGCAAGGCGATCGAGACCGGACAGACGCGCGCGGGCCGGCGCCGGTACAAAGCCGTCGGACTTGTGCGATACGCGGCCTGGGGCCTCAACCACCAGCGCTACATAGCCGCGGTCTGAGCTAGGGCCACCAGCCCCGGCCGCGGCGAACCAGCAGCCAGACGCCGAACAGGATCAGCAGCAGGGGCCACAACACGTCGCCGGGAACCCAGTCGAGAAGGCCGAGGTTCCGAAGCAGGTAGTAGGCGCCGATGACGAGCAGAGCCGCGCCCCAGAACCAGCCACCTCCCCACCAATTCCACGGCCCGACCCAAGGTCCAGGTCCGTACCAGCCCCCGGCATGACCTTGCTCGCGCCAGTAATCGTGCTGTTGGCGGCGCCAGGCTCGCCACTCGTCGCGAGTCGCGTTTGGTCCAGGCTGAGGAGGCGGTGCAGGCGGTGGAGGCGGCGGTGGCTCCGTGGCCATCGCTGGGATCGTACGCCGGAAGAGGCAGTTCTATTTAGGATGGGTTGGCGCCCGCTCCACGCGACGATTGGCAGGCGTTTGGTAGCTGCACGCTTGGGTGACGGCCGGGATGAACCCGGCCTGCTGGGACCCCTGGAATTAGGATGAGATGGCGCCCGCTTAGCTCAATGGATAGAGCGCCTGAGAAACGCGGTGAAAACTGCGTTTTCCCCACGGAGGTCCACGTGACGATTGGCAGGCGTTCGGTAGCTGCACGCTTGGGTGACGGCCGGGATGAACCCGGCCTGCTGGCGACCCTGGAATTAGGATGAGATAGCGCCCGCTTAGCTCAATGGATAGAGCGCCTGAGGAACGTGATGAAAACTGCGTTTTCACCACGGAACTCCACGCGACGATTGGCAGGCGTTTGGTAGCTGCACGCTTGGGTGACGGCCGGGATGAACCCGGCCTGCTGGCACCCCTGGAATTAGGATGAGATAGCGCCCGCTTAGCTCAATGGATAGAGCGCCTGACTTCGGATCAGGAGGTTGCGAGTTCGAGTCTTGCAGCGGGTACTTCTTATCGATACCCACCGCGTAAAATCAACCGGCTGCAGCCGGGCGGCTGGCGGAACTGGTAGACGCGCACGTTTGAGGGGCGTGTGAGGTAACTCATCCGGGTTCGAGTCCCGGGTCGCCCACCACTCTCCAGACCCGAGTAAACC
>MNES01000049.1 GCA_001917815.1 Chloroflexi bacterium 13_1_40CM_65_17
ACTGAGCTTCGTAGAGCGCCAACGTTGCGGAAAGCGGTCCGACCTCCTTCGTGGAATCCGAATACCCGAGCATCACCTCCAGGCTCCGGCCCGTCGTGGCGAGCCGGCGCTTTACGGGCGCCAGGCCGAGCATGCCCTCCATCACCTCCGGCGCCGAGCGCAGGTCCTCCACGGTCTCGAACAGGGGAACGACGTCCAGGAGCGGTGGCACGCCTCCGGTCGCGTGCTCGGCGAGCTCATAAACCGCGGCGATGTCCCCGACGTCCCGTGTGAAGCTCACGACGTAGCGCCGGCACGCCTCCGGGCCGAATCGCGCCTGCACGGACGCGTCGGCTGTGCTGGCGGACCTCGAGCTCGGCCAGGTGAAATCCGAACGTTTCCGCTTGCCACACGAGATGCTGCAGCTCGCCGTAAGCCTGTCGAGGTGCGCCCGCCGCCGCGAGCGAGCCCTGGACGCTGTGCAGGTCCGATACGAGCTCGGCGGGCGATTCGTACCGGCTTCCAGGCTCCCCCCGCCGTGTCGCCCGCAGGCGGTCGGCGACGTGAAGGAGAAACTGGCGATGGTGCTCCGAAGGCGATCGTTTCTCGACTTCCGCCCAGCGCGCCGGATCGGTCGCGCGCAGGGCGTCGAGCCGGCGTCGGAGATCAGCATCGGGTGGCGTGGTGGCCGCGTCCGCGGTGAGGGCGCGGCCTGTACGGGTGGTTGCGGCTTCGAGCGCAAGCAGCACGTGCTCGGCCTGGATGAGGATCGTCTCGGCGGTGATCCGCGCCGTCACGGAATCGTTGCCATCCCGATCACCGCCGACCCAGCTGCCGAAGCGCAGGAATGCCGGCGCGAGCGCCGGTCGCATGCCGCTGTCGGAAGGTCCCAGCGCCCAGTCCAGGCCGCGATAGATCTCGGGCACGACTCGAAACAATGTTTCGTCGAAGACCGCCGTCATCGACCGGACCTCGTCGAGCGGTGTCACATGTGACGTGCGCAGTTGTCCGGTGCGCCACAGCGAGTCGATCTCCTCTGTGAGCCGTCTCATCGACTCGCGCCGCTCGCTCTGCGAAGACTTTGGATCGTCGAACCGATCGAGCTGCTCGCCGACGCGGCGAATCGCGGTCACCACCGCGCGCCGCCTGGCTTCTGTCGGGTGAGCGGTGAAGACCGGGTGGACTTCGAGGCAGCCGAGGATCTCCATCAGACGAGGTCGCCCAACCTTTCGCCGAAGATCGGCCACAGTCGCGGCCAGCGACTCGGGCACCGGCTCGGGGTCTCGATCGCGCTCGCGCAGCACCCGGGCGCGATGGTGCTCCTCGGCCAGGTTGACCAGGTGGAAGTAGCACGTGAAGGCGCGGGCCACCTGCTCGGCGCGCTCGAGCGACCACGACCCGACAATCGTCTCGGTGCGCCGTTCGAATTCGTCGGCTTCGCGTGCCTTGATGACCGACTTCCTCAGCGTCTCGACGTCCTTCAGTAGCCCCGGCCCACCAAAATCCTTGATGACCTGGCCGAGCTGCTCGCCCAGCATGCGCACATCCCGGCGCAGCGCGTCGGGGATGGCCTGCCGAGCGGATGCCCTGCTGGACGTCAAGTCTTCGTTGAAGACCGGGTGTGGTGCGCGTATTCGAAGGAGTCGAGCAGGGCCGCCAGCGACGCCTCGATGATGTTGCTCGAGCAGCCGACTGTCGTCCATCGCTTCGCGCCTTTGCCCGATTCGATCAGCACGCGTGTCGTCGCGGCAGTGCCGGCGCCGCCGTCGAGGATGCGGACCTTGTAATCGTGCAGGCTCACGCCCCGCAGTCCCGGGAACTTCGGCCCGAGCGCCTTGCGCAGCGCGGCGTCGAGCGCGTTGACCGGACCGTTCCCGGAAGCGGCCGTGTGGTACACGTTGCCTCCGACCTCGACCTTGACCGTGGCCTCGGCGTGAACCGAACCTCCGTCCTTGCGCACGAGCGTCGTGAAGTCCGCCACCTTCCAGGGCGCCTTATAGCCAGGCTCGAGGCGCCGCAGCAGCATCTCGAATGAGGCATCCGCGGCCTCGTACGAATAGCCGCGATGCTCGAGCTCTTTCAGGTGCTGCACGAGCCATTGTGTGTGGGGGTCGTCTCGGTCGAGCTTCAACCCGAACTCCCGAGCCTTGGCCAGGATGTTGCCGCGACCGGACAGCTCGGAGACCAGAACGTGTGGCTCGTTGCCGACGAGGCCGGGGTCGATGTGCTGATACGAATCGCTGTGCTTCAGTACGGCCGCCACGTGCTGTCCGCCCTTGTGCGCGAATGCGCCGTAACCGACGAAAGGCTGCTGCAGCGGCAGGGCCAGGTTGGCGATCTCGGCGACGGTGCGCGAGAGGTCGGTGGAGTGCGCGAGCGCTTCCGACGGCAGCGCCTCCAGGCCCAGCTTCAACACCAGGTTCGCGACCACCGATACCAGGTTCGCGTTCCCGCATCGCTCTCCATAGCCGTTGATCGTGCCCTGCACCATGTCCGCGCCCGCCGCCACGCCCTCGAGTGTGTTCGCCACCGCCAGCTCGCAGTCGTTGTGGCAGTGGATCCCCACTCGGGCTGCGCCGTTGAGCTCACCGAGCGCGCGGCGGACGGCCTGCACTCCTGCGCGAATCTCGGCCGGCAGGCTGCCGCCATTGGTGTCGCAGAGGACGACCCAGCTCGCGCCCGCGCGCGCGGCTTCCAGGCAAACCTCGATCGCGTACTCGGAATCGCGAGCGAAGCCATCGAAGAAATGCTCCGCATCGAAGATCAGCTCGTGGCCGAGCGAGACACCGTGGGCGACCGACTCCCGAACCATCGCCAGGTTCTCGTTCGGCGTCGTCTGTAGGACGGTGCTCACCTGCCAGGTGTCGCTCTTGCCCACCAGCGTCCAGGTCGGCGCCTCGCTGCGCGCTAGCGCCTGGAGGTTGGCGTCGTCCGCGCAGGTTCCGCCTGCCCGCCGGGTGGCGCCGAACGCAGCCAGGCGCGCTCGTTTAAGGGGATGGGTAGCCAGCTCCGCGAAGAGCTCCTCGTCCTTCGGGTTCGAGCCGGGAAAGCCGCCCTCGACATAATCGAATCCGAGCCCGTCCAGTGTCCTCGCGATGCGCAGCTTGTCCGCGGCGGAAAATGACACGGCAGGGCCCTGGGCGCCGTCGCGCAGGGTCGTGTCGTAGATCACGATCCGTCGTGCGGCGCCGGTCCGACCGTTATTGGCAGCTTGCTTGGGCATAAAAAAACCTCCAGGCCTACTCTGGCCGGGAGGTCCCACGACATCAGCGCTCGAGCTTAAGTCGGGGAACCTCCCCGGCTAATCACGATGCCGATGATGGTGGGCTGCTTGCGCATGGAAGCAGAAGCGTACGCCGGGAAGGCAGCGTGCGTCCTAGCTGTCACTGCCAAATCGGAGCTGCGGGGCTTGGTGTCAGGCTCACATTGCGGCAACCGGAAATTGCCTGTTGACAAACCGTCCCGGTGGGACTACGGTTTGTGAAATCAGTTCGACATTGTCGAACACTAGTCAGATATAGGGGGTCGGAGAGACATGCATTCGATGCCACAGCGAGCGCTCGCCGAGACTTTCGGCACGGCCGCGTTGGTCCTCGTAGGTCCGGGTTCCGTCATCGCGACGCTCACGCTCGCCGGCAAGGCCGTGCCGGCGGTCACCGAGGCCGACCTCCTGGCGATCAGCTTCGCGTTCGGGTTCATCATCACGGCCCTCGTCTACGCGATCGGCAAGGTCTCGGGTTGCCACATCAACCCGGCCGTCACGTTCGCGCTCGCAGCAACCAGGCGGTTCCCCTGGAAGGAAGTCCCCATCTACTGGGCGTCCCAGTACGTCGGGGCGGTCATCGGAGCGTTCGCGATCTGGGGTGTCTTCGGCGCGAACGCGGTGACGTTCGGGATGGGCCAGACCCACTTTGCGGCCGACGCAACGTCCAACTATTACCTGCAGGCCGCGCTGGCCGAAGCGCTGGGCACCGGGCTGCTTCTGTTCGCGATTCTCGGCATCGTCGACTCGAAGTCGCCGACGCAGCTCGCCGGACTCGTGATCGGCGGCGCGGTCGTCGGGATCATCCTCATCTTCGGACCCGTGACGGGCGCTTCGCTCAACCCCGCGCGCGCCTTCGGTCCTGAGCTCGCGCAGGCGATCGCGGGCGGCACGACCTTCTGGACGCAGTACGTCCCCGTTTATCTGATCCCTGGCCTGGTGGGCGCAGCAGCCGCAGCCTTCCTGTACGACTTCCTGGCCAACCCCCGGCTGGTCGCGCGACCGATCGTTGAGGCAGTGACTCACGACGACACCGCGCGCGCAGCCGCCCACTAGATCGGTTTCCCGACAGGAGAAAAAGCAGAATGGCAGTCGAGACCAACCAGATGCGGAAGTTCCTCAACGATCCGGCCGCGGTGGTGAAGGAGTCCCTGAAGGGACTCGCGGCGGCACATGGCGACCTACTGCGCTACGACGTCGCGAACCAGATCATCGTGCGCAAGGACTCGCCCAAGAAGGGCAAGGTCGCGTTGATCTCGGGCGGCGGGTCGGGCCACGAACCGCTTCATGGGGGCTTCGTCGGCCTCGGCATGCTGGACGCCGCGGCCCCGGGAGAGGTTTTCACCTCGCCCGTCCCGGGACAGATGCTCGCCGCCACCAAGGCGGTGGATGGAGGCGCCGGCGTCGTCCACATCGTCAAGAACTACACGGGTGACGTTCTCAACTTCAAGCTTGCGGCTGAAGACGCTGCCGACGAGGGCATCAAGGTCACCACTGTCGTCATCGATGACGACGTCGCTGTGCAGGACTCCCTCTACACGGCCGGCCGGCGTGGAGTGGGGGCCACGGTGCTCGCCGAGAAGATCGCCGGCGCGGCGGCAGAGGGCGGGGCCGACCTGGCCAAGGTCACCGACACCATCAAGCGCGTGAACGCGCGCGCGCGATCGTTCGGGGTGGCCCTGTCCTCGTGCGTTCCACCGGCTTCCGGGAAGGCCATCTTCGACCTGCCCGAGGGCCAGATCGAGCTCGGCGTCGGCATCCACGGAGAGCCCGGACGCCGGCGCGCTCCACTGGGCAGCGCCAGCGAGGTCGTGGACATCATGGTCGAGGCCGTGATCTCGGACCTAAAGCCGAAGCACGGAAGCAAGGTGCTCGCCTTCGTCAATGGCATGGGCGGCACGCCCCTGCTCGAGCTCTACCTTATCTATGGCGAGGTCGACGAGAAGCTTCGCAAGGCCGGCATCGAGCCGGTGCGGAACCTTGTCGGCAGCTACATCACGTCTCTCGAGATGGCCGGCGCTTCGCTGACCGTGCTCGAGCTGGACGACGACCTGATCCGCCTGTGGGACGCGCCGGTACACACCGCCGCGCTGCGCTGGGGGGTCTGACATACCCTTTGATCACTAATGAAAACGTGGGGTTGAGGGTTATGGACGCGGCCACGATCAGCTCCTGGATGCGTGAGATCGATTCGTCGGTGCGCGCCGAGCGGGACCACCTGGTCCAGCTCGACGCGGCCATCGGCGACGGCGACCACGGCACCAACATGGTCAGGGGCTTCGAGGCCGTCGTCCAGGCCCTCGGCGCCGACAACGGGTCGCCGCCGGGCCGCCTGCTCATCATCGCCGGGCGCACGCTCGTCTCCACCGTCGGTGGCGCGAGCGGGCCGCTGTGGGGCTCCGCGCTTCGCAGCGGCGGCCGCGTTCTCGGCGATCAAATCACTTTCGACGGCGCTCAGCTGGCGGAAGTCCTGGCTGCCGCGCTTGCCTCGGTGAAAGACCTCGGCACAGCGTCGCTCGGCGACAAGACGATGGTCGATGCGTTCGAGCCGGCCGTTGACACGCTCCGCGCACGAATCGCGGACGGCGAGCCTCTTGCCCGCGCGCTCGACGAAGCCGCACGGGCGGCGGAGGCCGGCATGCGAGCGACCATTCCGCTGCAGGCGAGGAAGGGCCGCGCTTCATACCTCGGCGAGCGGTCCGTCGGGCATCAGGATCCGGGAGCCACCTCGACCGCGCTCATCATTCGCGCGCTTCAGCGAGCCGCCACATCGGAGTCCTGATGGGCGAGCGTGCCTTGCGCGGCGTCAGCGCCGCGCCGGGAGTTGCGTGCGGGCAGGCGGTTGTCATCGATCGCGCAATCGCGCACGTGGCCACGACCATCCCCGCCGGCGATCGTTCCGCAGAGCTAGCACGCGCACAAAACGCGCTCGGCGCCGTCGCCCTCGAGATGGAGCAGATCGGTTCACAGCTGCGTGAGGCAGGCCGCAACCAGGAAGCCGACATCGTCGAGACAGGCGTCCTGATGGCCGGCGACCCCGAGCTCTACTCGCGCGTGGAATCGCTCGTCATGAAATCCGGCCGGCCGGCCGCCGATGCGCTGCGGCAAGCCGCCGACGAAAGCGCGCACCAGCTCGCGCAGCTTCGCGATCCAGTCCTGGCGGAGCGCGCGGACGACGTTCGCAGCCTCGGCCGGCGCGCAGCCGCGCGTGCCAATGGGTTTGAGCCCGGAGTGATCGGCGGGGTGATCATCGCAAGCACGTTGGGGCCGGCGGACGTCGCCGAGCTGGCGATGAACGCAAAGGGGGTGGCCCTCGCGGGCGGTGGCGTCACGGCGCACGCCGCTATCGTGGCGCGATCTCTTGGCGTGCCGATGGTCGTGGGTCTCGGACGAGAGGTGCTCGAAGTAGGCGACGGAGAAGAGGTCGTGCTCGACGGCGATGGCGGAGTGCTTTTCCGGCACCCAGAGGATGGGCGCATCGCGGCCGCCCGCGTCGAAGCCGATCGGAGGCAGGCGGCGCGGCGGGCCGCCGTCGCGCATCGCCTGGAACCCGCGCAAACCAAGGATGGCCACCGGCTGCATGTTCTCGCCAACGCGACGAGCGTCGCCGAGGTGGTGGAGGCGCTCGCACAGGGCGCAGAGGGCGTGGGCCTGCTGCGCACCGAGCTGCTCTACCTGGACGCGCGCGGCTGGCCGACGGAAGCGCAGCAGGCGTCGTTCCTCCGGCTCATCCTCGCCTCGCTGGCAGGCCACGTCGCGACCGTTCGCCTGCTCGATTTCGGCGGCGACAAGACTCCGCCATTCCTCAAGGGCGCGGAGGGCCGAGGCATAGAGCTGCTCCTGGATTCACCCGATGCGCTCAGGACGCAGCTGAGCGCGATCGTTGCGGCGGGCGCGGACACGAAACTTCGGATCCTGATCCCGATGGTCACGAGCCCGGACCAGGTGCGAGCCGTGCACGAGATCCTCGGCGGCGTTCTGCGCGGCCGACCGGCGCCGCAGGTCGGGGCCATGATCGAGACGCCCGAGGCCGCGCGGCGAGCCGGCGAGATCGCGGACGTTTGCGACTTTCTGAGCATCGGCACCAACGACCTCACGCAGCTCGTTCTCGGTCTCGATCGCGAACATTCGAAGTCAGCGCCGGTCACCGATGCGAGGGTCCTGCGGCTTATCGATGCGACAATGCACGCCGCGCGCGAGGCCGGAATTCCAGTCGACGTCTGCGGCGAGGCGGCCTCCGATGAAAGCGCGATGCCGATTCTGGTCGGGCTCGGGGTCGACGAGCTCAGCGTGGCCGCGGCGCGCGTCGGCGAGGTGCGGATGTGGGTCCGAGGCCTGGACTATGCGGGCTGCCGGGACGCCTCCCGGAAGCTCTTACTCGACCAGCCCGCTGACGCAGCTGGCAAGGGCGTCTAGCGCGGCGGGCGCATCCTCGCCCTCGGCGGTCAATCGCAGAAGGCTGCCGCCCTGGGCGCCGAGCGCGAGGACCGCGAGGATGCTCTTCGCATCGGCCACCTTGCCGTCTGAGCCGACGTTCACGCGGGCCCGAAATCGCAGCGCGGTCTTCACGAAGGTTGCCGCCGGCCGCGCGTGGAGAGCGACGCCCGCGGGCAGTGCCACGGTGGATTCAGAACTTGCTGGCACCGCGGGCCTCCTCTGCGGCCCTGGCCACGTCCTCGAGGGATTGGCCTGCGGACGACATTACCGCCGCCGCCACGGCGCCCTCGACGAACGGAGCGTCGACCAGCCGCACATGACCATTGGCCTTGCCCTGAAGCAGGTGGCGCACTGTGAGGATGGAGCTCCCGAGGTCGGCGAGGACCACAACCCCCTGGC
>MNES01000026.1:0-6800 GCA_001917815.1 Chloroflexi bacterium 13_1_40CM_65_17
TGACCGAGACCGAAAGCGAGGTGGCCCAGCTGCTCAGCTATGGATTGTCTGAGCCCGAGATCGCTCGCGCCCTCAAGATCCCCGTGCGCCGCGCAAGGGTGATCGTGGACGAGGTGGTCGGGAAGCTCAAGATCGTGAGCCTCGAAGTCGCGCTGGCATTTCCTGAAGCGCCGATCTGGCGGCGCGAGCTTCGGATTTGACCTGGTAGCTAGTTCGGCCCGAACAGGAACACGGTCGTTCCGCGGCCATCGGTGCTCACCACCTCCAGCCGGCCACCGATGCCGGCCGCCCGCTCTCGCATTCCCACGAGGCCATAGCCGCCCGACGGTGTCGCGGTGAAGCCACGCCCTTCATCGGAAACCTCGATCATGAACGGCTTGGCCGCAAAGGCCATCTTCACCCGGCAGATCGATGAACCCGAGTGCCGCCTGACATTGGTGAGCGCTTCTCGCACAACCTGGTAGACGACCTCGCGCTGCTGCGGCGGCAGCATGTCCTCGGTGCCGTTGCTGGAAATCTCGACGCGAATCGAGTACAGGCGGGCAAACTCGTCGGCCTGGATGCGCAAGTCGCCCATCAAGCCTTCGGGTCCGATGGGCCGCGGCCGCAGCTCGGCCAACGTTTCCCGCACCTGCTTCAGCATCCGCTCCAGGATCCCAAATACATCCGCGAGAATCTCGTCCGGGCCACCCTGCTTGCCAAAGCCTGGGTGACCCTCCATGTACGCCTTGAACAGCGAGATCGCCGCCGCAAGGTCGGTGGCGATCCCATCGTGCAGCTCGCGTGCAATGCGCGACCTCTCCCGGTCGACCGCCTCCTCCGCGGCCTGCCTCGCCGCGGTGCGAGCGATCGTCGCCGGTGGCTCGGTGGACTGCCGCTCTGCCGGCCGCACCTCCTTCACCGCGCCGCCATCCTGCGCCGGTATGACCCCAGCAGGGCGATGACGAGCGGGTGGCGGACCCAGCGAAGGTATCTCCGGTATGGCCGCCACAGTGCCTTGGTTTCTTCGATCGCGCGCTTGAGTCGTTCCACGTCAGCCTGGATCAGGGCCCGCTCGCCATCGATGCGTCGACTGAGCTCACGTGCGCGTCGAGCCATCGCCAGGCCCCAAACCGCCAGCAGCACCATCTCCATGATGATCACGAGCACGCCGACCACGAGCAGGCCAATGCCAATCGTGCCCAGCGTTGCCCACATCGAATCGGTCACTCTTTCGGATCGCCCTCCTCGATTGCAGCCACAGGCGCGATGGCGACCACCTGGTCGTCGGGCGGAATTCGCATCACGATCACACCCTGGGTTTGCCTGCCAATGCGTGAGATGGCGCCGACCTGCGTCCTGAGAACCATGCCGCTGGCGCTGATGATCAACACCTCTTCTTCGGGATCGCTGACAACTCGCATCGCGGCGAGCTTGCCTACCCGGTCCGTGACCTTGAGCGTGAAAACGCCCTGGCCACCGCGGTGGTGCAGAGGATATTCGGACACCGGCGTCCGCTTGCCATAGCCGCGCTCGGTGATGACGAGCAGGTCGCCTCCGGGAGTGGCGGTGGCGCTTCCGACCACCGTGTCGCCTTTGCCAAGCTTGATGCCGATCACTCCTTGCGTGTCGCGACCCATCGCTCGCACTTCCTTCTCGCTGAATCGGATCGCCTTGCCGAGAGCGGTGGCGATGAGTATCTCGTCAGAGCCGGTGGTCGGCGTGACCCAGTTCAGCTCATCGCCTTCTTGCAGGTTGATGGCGATCAGGCCGTTGCGGCGCACATTCGCGTACTCCGCAAGCGCCGTCTTCTTTATGTATCCGTTCTTGGTCACCATCAGCATGTAGCGCGCTTCGGCCTCCGACTCCGGGCGCACGAACACCGCGCTGATGCGCTCGTTCGGACCGATGTCGATCAGGTTGTTTACGGGCATGCCTTTGGCCTGGCGCTCGCGCTCGGGTACCTCGTGGACGCGCAGCTGGAACACGCGGCCGCTCTGCGTGAAAAACAGCATCGAGGCGTGCGTGTGCGTGATCAGCAGGTGCTCCGCGTAGTCCTCTTCTCGAGTTCCGCTTGGCGCGTCGCTGCCGGCGGTCGGACGTGCGCCCTTCAGCCCGACGCCGCCGCGCTTCTGCGCTCGGAACACGCGCAGCTGCTGGCGCTTCACATACCCGCGGTGCGTGAGCGTGACGACGACCTCCTCCTTCGGAACGAGGTCCTCCGCCGACAGCTCGTTGGGCTCCTGGTCCGTGATTTCGGTGCGCCGGTCGTCCCCGTACTTCTTCACGACCTCGTCCATCTCGTCCTTTATGAGCATGCGAACCTTCTGGTCGCTCGCGAGGACGCTCTCGAGGTACGCGATGGTCTTTATGACCTCCTCGTATTCCTCGTCGATCTTGCTTCGCTCGAGCCTGGTGAGGCGGCCCAGCGTGAGGGCGAGCACAGCCTTCGCCTGGCGCTCGGACAGCCCGAACTTCGACTGCAGCTGCGTGGAAGCGACATCAGTGTCAGCCGCGGCGCGAATGGTCTTGATCACCTCGTCGAGGTGGTCGAGACAGATCTTCAGGCCCTCGAGGATGTGGGCGCGCTCCTGCGCCTTCTCGAGGTCGAACCGCGTGCGCCGCAGGATGACGTCGCGCCGGTGATCGACGAAGAGCTGCAGCGCCTGCTTGAGGCTCAGCACCACCGGCCGGCCGTCGACGATCGCGAGCAGGATCACGCCGAACGTCTGCTGCAGGGTGGTGTGCTTGTAGAGGTTGTTCAGGACCGTGAACACCTGGGCCTCGCGCTTCAGCTCGATGACGATGCGCATTCCCTGGCGGTCGGACTCGTCGCGTAGATCGGCGATCCCCTCCAGGCGCCGCTCCGACACGAGCTCGGCGATCTTCGCCACCAGGGTCGCCTTGTTGACCATGTAGGGGAGCTCGTCGATGATGATCCGCTCGCGCCCGTTGGGAGCCTGCTCGAACGTGTGCCGGGCGCGGACGATGATCCGGCCGTGGCCGGTCGAATATGCCGCCTTGATCCCGCTCGTGCCCATGATGAGACCGCCGGTGGGGAAGTCCGGGCCTTTGATGAAGGAGAGGAGATCCTCACCCGTGGCCTCCGGGTTGTCGATGAGGTGCTTCGCCCCCGCGGCCACCTCCCGTAGGTTGTGGGGCGGGATGTTGGTGGTCATGCCCACCGCAATGCCGGTGGCGCCGTTGACCAGGAGGTTCGGGATGCGTGACGGCAGAACCACAGGCTCCTCTTCGGAGCTGTCGTAGTTCGGCTTCATGTCGACGGTCTGCTTCTCGATGTCCGCCACCAGCTCGCCGGTGATCGCCGACAGCCTCGCCTCCGTGTAGCGCATGGCCGCCGGCGGGTCGCCGTCGATGCTCCCGAAGTTGCCCTGGCCGTCGATGAGCGGATAGCGCAGCGAGAAAGGCTGGCCCATTCGCACCAAGGCGTCGTAGACGGCAACGTCATTGTGCGGGTGGTAGAGCTTGAGCACGTCTCCCACGTAGGCCGCGCACTTGCGGTGCCGGCTGCTGGAGGTCGCGCCGGCGCGGTGCATCGCGTAGAGGATTCGGCGCTGAACCGGCTTGAGGCCATCGCGAACGTCGGGCAGCGCCCGCGCGATGATGACCGACATCGCGTACTCCATGTAGGAGGTCTGCATCTCCTCCTGGAGGCTGCGCGTGAGAATGGTCCCGTCGCGTTCGTCGGTCAATCTATTCCTCGTACTTCTTCAGGACTACGACCGCGTTGTGCCCGCCGAATCCGAACCCGTTGGAGATGGCGACGCGCACATCCTTGCGGCGGGCGGTATTGGGCACGTAGTCGAGATCGCATTCAGGGTCGGGGTTCTCGTAATTGATGGTCGGGTGGACGAGGCCGCGATTGATTGTGAGCAGCGTCGCGATCGCCTCCACCGCGCCGGCGGCCCCCAGCAGGTGGCCGATCATCGACTTGGTGCTGCTGATCGCCACCCGGTATGCGTCCTTGCCCAGCGCGATCTTCAACGCCTTGGTCTCGCCGGCGTCGTTCAGCTGCGTCGACGTGCCATGGGCGTTGACGTAGTCGAGGTCGTTGGGCTCCACGCCCGCGTCCTTCAATGCAAGCTTGATCGCCTGCGCAGGCGCCTCGCCAGTCTCATCGGGCGCGACCTGGTGGAACGCATCGCAGGTGGTCGCGAAGCCGAGGACCTCGCCGTAGATACGCGCTCCTCGATTGACGGCGTGCTCGATCGACTCCAGCACCAACGTGCCAGCGCCCTCGCCAGGCACGAAGCCGTCGCGATCTCGGTCGAATGGCCGGCTCGCCTTCTCGGGCGCGTCGTTGCGCGTCGACAGAGCACGGATTGCGTTGAACGCTGAGATGCCCACCTCGCAAAGCGACGCTTCGGAGCCGCCGGCGAGCATGACGTCGGCATCCCCGTGCTGGATGATCCTGGTCGCGTCACCGAGAGTGTGGGTCGACGCCGCGCAGGCGGTCGTGACCGTCGTGTTGGGGCCGCGCAGGTGAAACGCCATCGCTACCGACGCGGCGGCCATGTTGGGGATGATCATCGGCGCATAGAGGGGGTTCAGCCGGCCTTTGGTTGCGTACGAGATGGCGCCGCCGGTCATTTCGATGAAGCCCCCGATCCCGGTTCCCATGTCGACCCCGACGCGAAAGTCGTCCTCCTTGGACAGGTCGATGCCGGAGTCAGCCAGCGCCATCCCCGACGCCGCCACAGCCATCTGCGAGAAGCGCGCCATGCGCTGTGCCGTCTTGCGTTCCATGTACTGAGTCGGATCGAACCCAGGCACCTCGCAGGCGAACTTCGTCGAGAGCTTCTCGGTCGAGTACGAGCCGTCGACCATACGGGCCCCGCTGCGGCCTTCGATCAACCCGTCCCAGTACTCATCCAGGGTTTTGCCGAGTGGGTTCACAGTCCCCATCCCCGTGACTACGACGCGGACCCGCCCGTTCTTCTTCACTTCCCCACCTCAGCCCGAATCTTACGCACGAGTTGGTTTTCCACCGCTTCCTTGGTCACGCGGATGGCGTTCTTGATGGCGCGCGCGTCCGAGCGTCCATGCGCCACCACCGCCACGCCGTCGATGCCCAACAGCGGCGCGCCTCCGAACTCGCGCCAGTCGATACTGCTGCGCAGCTCGCGCACCCCGTCGCGGATGAGCACTCCGCCGACCTTGCCCTTGATCGTGCGTGGAATCTCGTCACGCAAGCTCCGGAACAGAAACTCGGCCGTCGCCTCGGCCATCTTGATCGCGATGTTGCCGACGAAACCGTCGGCGACGACCACGTCGGCCTTTCCCGCATACAGGTCCTTGGGCTCGATGTTGCCCACAAAGCCTCGCATCGTTCCTTTCAGCCGCCGCGCCGTCTCCCTGACGAGCTCATCGCCCTTGCCTTCTTCCTCGCCATTGCTCAGCAGCCCGACGCGAGGGTCGGATCGCCCCATCATCTCGCGCGCGTAGACAGCGCCCATGGCCGCGAACTGGACCAGGTACTCGGGCTTGGAGTCGACGTTGGCGCCGACGTCGAGAAAGTATGCGAACCCAGTCTTGATGGGCACGATCGATCCGAGCGCCGGCCGTTCCACGCCTTTGATGCGACCCTGAATGAAGAGCGCGGTCGCCATGATCGCGCCCGAGTTGCCCGCCGAGATCCAACCATCAACCCTTCCCTCTTTGCACAGGCGCGCGCACACGGCCATCGACGAATCCGGTTTCGACCGCACCGCGTGCGCGGGGTGTTCGTCCATGGCGATGACCTGCGTCGACGGGCAGAGCCTCAAGTGAGGGTGCTGTTCGAGCAGTGGCTGCACCACGGCAGGGGAGCCGACCACGGAGACCTCGATGCCATACTCCGCGACCGCTTGCGATGCACCCTCCAGAACCTGCGCCGGCGCGTTGTCGCCGCCCATGGCGTCGACGGCTATTCGCATTGTCGGGAGGCCTCAGATGTCGAGGTTGCGAACGCTCTTGGCGTGCGCCTGAATGAACTTCTTGCGTGGCTCGACATCCGGGCCCATCAGCTTCTCGAAGGTCTCGTTGACGTCGGCCACGTCCTCGACCTGGACCCTCAGCAGCACACGTGTCTGCGGGTTCATGGTCGTGTCCCAGAGCTCGTCGGCGTTCATCTCGCCCAGGCCCTTCATGCGCGAGGTTTCCGCGTTCTTACCAAGCTGCCGAAGCGCCTTGTCGCGCTCCGCCTCCGAGTGGCACCACACGACCTGCTTGCCTTTGAACACTTTGAAGAGCGGTGGCTGCGCCATGTAGAGGTAGCCCTTGTCGATGATGTCCGGGAAGTAGCGGAAGAAAAACGTGAGCAGCAACGTGCGGATGTGGCTTCCATCCACGTCCGCGTCGGTCATGGTCACGATCTTGTGGTAGCGCAGCTTTTCGATGTTGAAGTTGTCACCCACGCCGGCGCCCATGGCGGTGATGAGGTTGCGGATCTCCTCGAATGTGAGGACCTTGTCGAGGCGAGCCTTCTCGACGTTGAGGATCTTGCCGCGCAATGGAAGGATGGCTTGCGTGCGCCGGTCGCGGCCGCCCTTGGCCGTGCCTCCGGCGGAGTCACCCTCGACGATGTAGAGCTCGCACAGCGCGGGGTCTCGCTCCGAGCAGTCGGCCAGCTTGCCAGGCAGCGTGCTCGACTCGAGAAGGCTCTTGCGCTGCACCAGGTCGCGCGCCTTGCGCGCAGCCTCGCGCGCACGCGCCGCAGTGAGGGATTTCTCGACGATGCGGCGACCTTCTGAGGGATTCTCTTCCAGATACTGCGTAAGGCCCTCGGTCAGCGCTGTCGAGACGTGGCCCTGCACCTCGGC
>MNES01000026.1:6870-16869 GCA_001917815.1 Chloroflexi bacterium 13_1_40CM_65_17
CCCGCCTTGCGCGCGTACCGGTTGAGGACGTTGGTCAGCGCCGAGCGAAAACCCGTGAGGTGGCTGCCACCCTCGATGGTGTGGATCGTGTTGGCGAACGCGAGGACGTTTTCGACGAACGTGTCGTTGTACTGCAGGGCGATCTCGACCTGCGTACCTTCGACCTCGCGATCGACATAGAACGGCGTCGGGTTGACGACCGCTTTGTCGCGATTGAGTGCGCGCACGAACGACACGATGCCGCCTTCGAAATAGAAGGTGTTCGTGAAGCCAACGGTCTCGTCGGCCAGCGCGATCTCCAGCCGCTTGTTGAGATAAGCCATCTCGCGCAGCCGGTGCTGGATGACCTCGCGGTCGAACGTGGTGTCGGGGAAGATCTGCGGATCAGGCCAGAACCGGACGATCGTGCCCGTGTGATCGGTCTTGCCGACGACCTTCACCGAGCCCTTGGGCACGCCGCGAGCGAACTCCTGGTGGTGGATCTTGCCGTTACGGTGCACCCAGACCTGCAGCGTCTCGCTCAGGAAGTTGACCGCCGATACGCCCACTCCGTGGAGTCCTGAGGACACTTTGTAGCCGCCACCGCCGAACTTCCCGCCGGCGTTCAGGCGGGTGAGCACCAGCTCCAGGGCAGAAAGGCCCTCCTTCTTGTGGATGTCGACCGGGATGCCGCGGCCGTCGTCTTCGACCTGGATGCTGCCGTCGGCGAACAGGGTGACGACGATCCTGGTGGCGTAGCCGGCCAGGGCCTCGTCGACGGCGTTGTCGACCACCTCGTAGACCAGGTGGTGGAGGCCCTCTTTGGTCGTCGAGCCGATGTACATGCTCGGACGCCGCCGGACATGTTCCCGGCCCTCGAGGACCTGGATCTGTTCGGCGGTGTACGCCACGTCGGCGCCAAGCGGGTGGGGCCTACCTTGCCGTTCGGAAGCCAGCTTTCGTCTAGCCTCGCTCAGCGGTAATTGCTCCCAGCTTGGAGAACTCGTAGGGATCTACTGGGCAGAGTTTCAGATCCCTAATTTTACCGGATTTCGAATTCGAAAATGGCCTCTGGAAGGCCCTTAACAGGCCTCGTTTGGAGCCGGTTTCCAGCGCAGGATCGGGTCCTCGCTCTGGCCCTGCAGGTAGGCGTTGATCCGCCGCGCCGTGGCCACCTCGTCGAGGCGGCCGACCGGCAGGCTGTGGGGCTCGTTGTGGAGCTTCTCAGGCTGCTCTTTGGCCTCCTGCACGATCTCCTTGATCGCCGCCGCGAAAGCGTCCAGCGTCGCCTTGCTCTCAGTCTCGGTCGGCTCGACCATGATCGCCTCGGGGACGACCAGGGGGAAGTAGATGGTCGGGGCGTAGAAGTCGCGCTCCAGGAGGCCTTTGGCGACGTCGAGGGCCTTGATGCCGTTCGGAGCCAGGTTGCGCGCGCTGGCCACGAACTCGTGCATGCAGGGGCCTTCGTGGGGGACGTCCAGCAGCCCTTCGACTCGCTTCCGGAGGTAGTTGGCCGAGAGCACGGCGTCCATAGACGCTTGCGTCAGCCCGTCGCCGCCCATCGCGAGGATGTAGGTGTAGGCGCGCACCAGCATGCCGAAGTTGCCGTAGAAGCTGCGGACCCGCCCGATCGACTGCGGCCGCTTGAAATCCAGCTTGAGTTGGCCGTTCAGCCGCTCCACGGTCGGCTTGGGGAGGAAAGGCACGAGCTCCGCCTTGACCCCGACGGGGCCGGCACCCGGCCCGCCCCCGCCATGCGGGGTGGTGAAGGTCTTGTGCAGGTTCATGTGCACTGCGTCAAAACCCATGTCTCCCGGCCGGCAGACGCCCATGAATGCGTTGAGGTTTGCCCCGTCGTAGTACAGCTTGGCCCCCGTGTTGTGCACCAATTCCGCAATATCCAGTATGTCTCGTTCAAATAACCCCAAGGTGTTGGGGTTTGTCAGCATTAGGGCGGCAACCCTAGGTGAAAGCTTGGCCTCCAGGTCGGCGAGGCTGATGCGGCCGTCAGGAGCCGACGCGACCTCCACCACCTGGAACCCGCTGAGGGCGGCGCTTGCCGGGTTGGTGCCGTGTGCTGAGTCGGGCACGAGCACCTCGGTCCTGGCCTCGCCATGGGAGCGGTGAAAGGCCTGGATCATGCGCAGCGCGGTCCACTCTCCATGCGCGCCGGCGGCCGGCTGCAGCGTCACCCTATCCACGCCAACCACGGCGCACAAGGCGTGCTCGAGACGCCACATGAGCTCGAGTGCCCCCTGGACCGTCTCCTCGTCTTGATACGGATGGATGGCTGTGAAACCGGGCAGAGCCGCGGCCGCCTCGTTGGCGACCGGGTTGTACTTCATCGTGCAGCTGCCCAGTGGGTAGAACTGCTCGCTGATCGAGTAGTTCATGGAGGCGAGCTTGCTGTAGTGGCGCATGACCTCGGGCTCGCTGAGCCTCGGCAGCGTGGGCGGCCGCGAGCGCAGCACCTCGCGCGGAAGAACCCTGTCCAGCTCCTCCGCGGCGACGTCCGCATCGGGCAGGCGAGGCGCGTGCGCGTTGGGCCGGCTCTTCTCGAAGCTGAGCGGCTCGGTCATGAGCTCACCGCCGCGACCAGCTCGTCGATCGCACGCGGGTCGTTGACCTCCGTGCAAGTGAACGTGAGAACTCCTTTGAGCTCGCGGAACCAGCGGCTCACGTCCAGCCCACCGAGGATGCCATGGCGGGCGAGCTTTCGGCTCACGACCGAAGGCTTTGGCACCCGGATCGGGAACTCGTTGAGGAACGGCCGCTCCGGGAAGGCAAGCTCCCACCCCGGCAAGGCCGCCAGCCTCTCCGCCAGCGCATGGGCGCGTTTGAAGCTGACGTCGGCGACGCGCCGCATGCCTTCCTCACCCATGTAGGTCATGTACACACTCGCCGCGAGCGCGCAGAGCGAGTGGTTGGTGCAGATGTTGGAGGTCGCCTTCTCGCGGCGGATGTGCTGCTCGCGCGCGGTCAGTGTGAGCACGAATCCGCGACGTCCATTTGCGTCATGCGAGGTTCCGATCAACCTGCCAGGCAGGCGGCGGACCAGCTCCTTGCGGCAAGCGATGAAGCCGAGGTGAGGCCCGCCGTAGCTGGGGCTCATGCCCAGCTGCTGCCCCTCACCAACCGCGATGTCGGCGCCGTACTCGCCCGGCGGAGCCAGAACCGCAAGGCTTATCGGATCGACGCAGGCGATCGCGAGCGCCCCCACGTCGTGGGCGAGCCGTGTCAGGTCTGCTGCGTCGACGAGCAGCCCGAGAAAATCCGGCTGCTGAAAGATGATGGCGGCGGTCTTGGCATTCGGCTCTGAGCCCTTCCTGACCTTGATGCCGCGTCCATCGCTGAACGCGCGCAACACCTCGACGTATTCGGGATGGACGTAACCGGCGACCAGGACTTCCTTGCGACCGGTCTGTACGGACGCCATCATCGCCGCCTCGGCCACCGCCGTCGCGCCGTCGTAGAGGGAGGCGTTGGCCACGTCGAGCGCGGTGAGCTCGGCGATCAGGGTTTGAAATTCGTAGATCGCCTGCAGCGTGCCCTGGCTGGCCTCTGGCTGGTACGGGGTGTAGGCCGTGTAGAACTCGGGCTTGGAGGTCACCGCTGCGACCGCCGCCGGTATGAATCGGCGGTACACCCCGCCTCCCCGGAACGTAAGGCGGTCGGGGAACACGCGATTCCGCGCCGCGAGCGAGGTGACCCGGGCCATGGTTTCGAACTCGGACAGGCCGTCAGGGAGCTCGAGCGAAGGGATCCGCAGCGAAGCCGGAATGTCGACCAAAAGGCCTTCCATCGAATCGACTCCGATTGCCGCCAGCATCTCGGCACGCTCTTGCGGGGAGTGGACCAGGTACGGCAAGTTACTTCTGGGATTCCGTGAACTGCTTGTACGCGGCCTCGTCCATCAGGTCGCGTGGCAGCTCACCCGAAAGCTCGAGCTTGAGGATCCAGCCGTCGCCGTACGGGTCGGAGTTGATGAGCTCGGGCTTGCCGGCCAGCTTGTCGTTGACCGCCGTCACGCGGCCCGTGACCGGGGAATAGAGGTCGCTGGCCGCTTTGACGGATTCGACGACGCCGAAGCTCTCGCCGGCCGCGAGCTTGCGGCCCGGGTTCGGAAGCTCGAGAAAGACGACGTCACCCAGCTGTGATTGGGCGAAATCCGTGATGCCCGCCGTCGCGGTCTTGCCCTCGACCGCGAGCCACTCATGCGACCTGGTGTACAGCCGGCCCGCCATGCCTTTCCTCCCTCTTCGTGAACGCTGCCGGAGCTCGGCTCAGGACTTCGCCGGCGCGGCGGCCGATCGCGCCGAACCGCGGTAGAACGGCAGCTCAACGACTTCGGCGGAGGCCTCGCGGCCGCGAAGCTCCACTGCAGCCGATTCCCCGACTCGCAATGATGCGACTTCCACCATCGCCAGCGCGATCGGGTGCCCGAGGAAGAAGGAGTGCGTGCCACTCGTCACGTTGCCCACCTTCGCGCCGCGTCTGAGAACCGCGGTGCCGTGGCGTGCTATGTCGCCCGGCGAAGTCTGGAGCCCGACCAACATCCGCTTGGGCCCGTCGGCCTTGACCTTCCGGAGCGCCTGGTTTCCGATGAAATCGCCTTTGGCCGGTTTCACGGTCCAGCCCAGTCCGGCTTCGTACGGATTGACGGATTCGTCCATGTCGTTGCCGTAGAGGCGCAGCGCCGCCTCCAGGCGCGTGGCGTCGCGAGCCCCAAGGCCTGCCGGCAAGACCCCCGCCGGCGTCCCGGACTCCAGGATCGCGTCCCAAACGTCTCCGACCCGCTCGGAGTCGACAAAGAGCTCGAATCCATCCTCACCCGTGTAGCCCGTGCGCGACACGAGCGCGCCGACCCCCGCCACCTTGGCCGGCCGAAAGCCGAAGTACGGTAGGTCGCCGAGTCCGCCGGCCGGCAGCAGCTCTTCAGCCTTGGGGCCTTGCAGCGCGATCAGCGCCAGCTCGACCGTGCGATCTTCGATCGCCACCCCTGTCGGTACATGGCCCTGCATCCACTCGAGGTCGCGCTCCCGGTTGGCTGCGTTGACCACGACGATGAAGGCGTCCTCGCCCCAGTACACGACCAGGTCGTCGAGGATTCCACCCTGCTCGTTGCACATGAGGTTGTACTGCGCCCGGCCTGGCCCGATGCGCGACAGGTCGTTCGTCAGGAGCCGTTGAAGGAAATCGAAGGCCTCAGCGCCGGTGACCCTGAACCGGCCCATGTGCGAGATGTCGAACAGGCCTGCGACCTTGCGTACCGCGAGGTGCTCATCGCGAATCGATGTGTACTGCTGCGGAAGCTCCCAGCCGCCGAAATCGACCATGCGACCACCCAGGGCGACGTGGCGTTGGTAGAGCGGAGTCCTGCTCGCCGCGCTAGCCGTCAAGTTCGGCGCGCTCGTCGTCGTTGTCGAGGTCGATCGCCCCCGGGTCGATGAACGCCAGCAGCTCCTCGTCGTATCGCTTCCGTGCGTCGGCGACGACCTGGGCGACGTAGACCGTGCGGTCCACGGTCCATTCGAGCTTCTCCGCGAGCTCTGGCGCGGTGGGCTCGCGGTGAAGGATGCGTCTCATCACCAGCTCAGCTCGCTCATAGTCCGTCGCGGCCGTCACGAGCAATTCCGCCTCGCGGACCGCTGCCGCCTCGGCAGCGATGGCGAAGTCCATCTGGGCGCCGATCCGGCTTTCGGCGAATGTGGCGAAATCGGCCTCTCCGCTCTCGGCAAACGACCTGACGGCCTCCAGGAGCCCGATCGACCCCTCCTGGACCAGGTCGGGAACCGACAGTCGCTGGTCGCCTCGCGCGCCGGCCAGGCGAATGACCATGTCCAGGTGCGCCGCCACCAGGCGCTCCTGGCTCATGCGGTCGCCGAGCGCCGCGCGTTCGAGCAGCCTGGTTTCATCGGCCGGCGAGAGATGGCCGGCGCTTCGAGCCTGCTCTATCAAAGCGCTCAGCGCTGCAGCCTCATCGTCGGCGCCGTCCGGCTCATCGTCCTCGGTCGGCCTGTTCACCAAATCGATTTTACGACGCGACTTTCGGGCCTTCCCGGCCGGCGCCGGTAGGGGATGTTCCACGTTTTACATCGCCGGTCTGAAGTGGCCCTAGACTCAAAACATGCGCGTCCGCCACTTGTTGGGAGTGGGAGCGGTCGCCCTGGCGATCGCCCTCCTGCCCGCGCAGGCGGCCGCGGCGGGGCACCGCGTCGAGCAGGCCGACCTCAACGGGGACATCAACACGATCATGGCCGCGTACATCTCGGCCTCCGTCTCTCGCGCCGAGGCCGATCACGCTGACGCCCTCCTGGTGGTCATCAACACTCCAGGCGGAATCTCCACCTCGATGGACGACATCGTGACGAGCCTCCTGAATTCCAGAGTCCCCGTGATCGCCTTCGTCTACCCAACCGGCGCGCGGGCCGCGTCGGCCGGGCTCTTCGTCGCTCAGGCGGCCGACATCGTGGCCATGGCGCCGGGCACCAACATCGGCTCGGCCCATCCGATCCAGGCCACCGGCGCCGACATCACCGGCGACCTTGGAAAGAAGGTGCTCAACGATGCGGTGACGCGGGTTCGCAACCTCGCATCCATTCACGGCCGCAACGCGGACTGGGCGGAAGACGCAGTGCGGAACAGCGTGAACATCAACGCCGAGGAGGCCGTCAGGCTCCACGTCGCCGACCTGGAGGCATCGGATCCGGCCACGCTGCTCAACATGGTCGACGGCCGGACCGTGCCAAGGCCCGGCGGCGACCTCACTTTGCACACCGCGGGTGGTCAGATCCAGGACTTTCCGATGCCCTTCTGGATGATCTTCCTCAATGCCCTGATCGATCCGACTGTCGCCGCGCTCCTGATCCTGCTCGCCGCCTACGGCATCATCACCGAGCTCTCGACGCCTGGCGCAATCCTCCCCGGCGTCGTGGGTGGGATCGCCGCCGTCCTGGCCATCGTCTCGCTGGCCAACCTGCCGGTGAACATCGCGGCAGCCCTCCTGTTGCTCCTGGCGCTGATCCTATTCATCGCCGATCTCAACGCCAATACGCACGGCATCCTCAGCGCCGGCGGAGTCCTCGCGCTGCTGCTGGGGATGGCATTCCTCATCAACACAGGGCCAATCGGGCTCGGCGTCAATCCCGTTGCGGTCATCGTCGCGGCCGTGGTGACGACCGGGTTCTTCGTCTTCTTCATTCGCAAGGTATGGACGGCGCGCCACCGTCCCGTCACGACGGGATCCGAGGCGCTGGTGGGCGCCAAGGGCGAGGCCCGCGAGGAGCTGGCTCCGGAAGGACTAGTCTTTGTCCGCGGCGCGCTCTGGAAAGCGGTCGCTTCCAACGGCCCGATTCATGTGGGGACCCCGGTGCGGGTTGTGGGTCGCAAGGGTCTGCAGCTGCAAGTGGTGGCCGGCGACACCGGACCGAAGAAGGAGGACGCGTAATGGACATCACCACGCTCGTGGTCCTGGGTGTGATCGTCTTTCTGGCGCTCGTCATCGCGTTCTCGAGCCTGCGCATCGCCAATGAGTACGAGCGCGGCGTGGTGTTTCGCCTCGGCCGGCTCATCCCGCTCAAGGGCCCCGGCCTCTTCTTCATCATCCCGTTCGGAATCGACCGGCTGGTCAAGATCGACCTGCGCGTCATCACCCTCGAGGTGCCGCCGCAGGAGGTCATCACCAACGACAACGTCACGGCGAAGGTCAATGCGGTGATCTACTTCCAGGTCGTCGACGCGCAGAGGGCGGTGACCCAGGTCCTCAACTACATCAACGCGACATCGCAGATCGCACAGACCACGCTGCGCGCCGCACTCGGGCAGGCCACGCTCGACGAGCTTCTCGCCGGACGCGAGAAGATCAACCAGAACCTCCAGAAGATCATCGACGAGCAGACCGAGCCCTGGGGGATCAAGGTGGCGGTCGTCGAGATCAAGGACGTCGAGCTGCCCCAGACCATGCAGCGGGCCATGGCCAAGCAGGCGGAAGCAGAGCGCGAGAAGCGAGCGAAGATCATCAACGCCGACGGAGAGTTCCAGGCCTCGCAGACGCTGGCGAACGCCGCGCAGATCATCGGGACGCAGCAGGGAGCGCTCCAGCTCCGCTTCCTGCAGACGCTCGTCGAGATCGGAACCGAGAAGAACACCACGATCGTCCTCCCGATCCCGATCGAGCTGTTCCGGCCGATCCTGGAGGCCACGTCGTCCAAACCGACGTCGCCGGGGCCGACCAGCGCGCCGGCCTTGTCTCCAACGACCTCCAAACCAGGCTGATCCCGCACCTGCCCATCGACGCCGCGGGCGCGTTCGTCTCGCTCCTGCTGCCCTTGCCGCTGATCATCACCGCGAACGCGGTCGCCGGCAGGTCGTGGGCGAGTCAGGCCACCGGGATCCTCGCCGGGCTGACCTCCGGCGCCACGTTTCTCTTCGGCGCCGTCTACTACGCCGGCGTCCTGGGACCTCCGGCGACCGGATCGTCGGCGCAGGCGGTGGGTGCCGGGATCATGGTCACCGCGGTCGTCGCAGCGATCCTGACCTCGAATCCGATGCGCGAGCGGGTCGCACGCGTCCTGAACCTCGACCCGGACAACCCCGTTCACGGATTGGCGCTGGTGCTGGCGGTGATCTTGTTCGGCTCGCAGGTTTCGCTGGTTTCATTCGTCGACGTCCTGGCCGCCGACCAGCAACAGGCCCCCTTGACGGTGCTCGACCTGTTCGCGCAGGAGCTGCCGTTTCTCATCATCGCGATCACGGGCGTCGGTCTTTTCATCCGTCGCGACGGAAAACAAACCGCCGTGCGGCTGGGCATCGTCAGGCCGGCGTGGTGGCAGATCACGCTGGCACTGGCGGCGGCCGGCGTCTTCCTCGCGTTCGGCCAGGGCGTCGATTGGTTGAGTCACGCGTTGACCCCAGGCATTGCGGGCAAGGTCGATGCGACGACGCAACACGTATTCGGCGGGCTGAACACGCCGGTTGGGATCGCCGCGATCGCGGTGCTGCCGGCAATCTGTGAAGAGATCCTGTTCCGCGGTGCCCTTCAGCCGCGACTTGGGCTGGCGGTTACCGCCCTGCTCTTCACCTCGATTCACACCCAGTACAGCATCTCGTTCGACACGTTTGCGGTGTTCGTGCTCGCGCTCGGTCTGGGGCTGATTCGCAAGTACACGAACACGACCTCATCGAGCGTCTGCCACGCCACGTACAACCTGCTGGTCAGCGTCGGAATCGGCTCGCTCCTCGGCTTTGCGATCGTGGCCGAGCTGGCGCTGGCCGCGGCGACGCTCTATGCGCTCTGGTCGCGCCGCAGGATGTCCGCGGCAACCACTCCCTGACAGGGTACAATCGGGCCGAATGGCCCAACATATAGGATCAGCCATCAAGTCCGACCCCAACATATTGGCCACCACAAGGGCAGCGGTCATCGCGGTCGTCAACCAGAAGGGCGGCGTCGGCAAGACGACCACCGCCATCAACCTGGGCGCCGCGCTCGCCGAGCTAGGGCACCCAATCCTGCTCATCGACCTCGACCCCCAGGCCAACTCCACCTCGGGGTTGGGCCTCGATCCAGCCCGGGCGCGGAACACGATCTATCAGCTGCTGGCAGGCGAGACCGCCGTAAATGACGCGATGGTCGAAACGACGATCCCGCTGCTGAAGCTGGTGCCTTCGCACATCGACCTCGCGGGCGCCGAGATCGAGCTGGCGACACTCGACAAACGGGAGACCCGGCTGCGCAGCGCGCTCGAATCGGTGCCGGACGGCGTCGAGTGCGTCATCATCGATTGCCCTCCATCGCTGGGACTGCTCACGCTCAACGCGTTGACGGCCGCTACGAGCATGCTCATCCCCACGCAGTGCGAGTATTTCGCGCTCGAAGGCCTGCGGCACCTGCTTTACACTCACCAGCTCGTTCGCTCTCGGCTCAATCCCAAGCTCGAGGTCGCGGGCATATTGATGACGCAGTTCGATGCGCGTACCACGCTCTCGTGGGACGTGCTCCAAGAGGTGCGAAGGATGCAT
>MNES01000007.1 GCA_001917815.1 Chloroflexi bacterium 13_1_40CM_65_17
CAGGAAGATGAGGGTCCCGATGCCGCTGAAGAAGATCACTGTGTTCGGGTTGAAGCCCAGGATCAACGGCACCAGCACCGTGGCCCCGAACATGGCCATGACGTGCTGGACGCCCATCAGGATCGTCTGCGGCCAGGGCAGGCGTTCCTCCGGATAGACGATGTCGCGCTCGCGCGCTGAAGATGCCACCGCCATGACGCAATTCCCCCTTTGCGCTGCGCCCCGGTCCCCGGTGGCCGGGGTCCCCGCGTTATGGTAGCCGCCCGTGTGGGCTTTGCGGAACGCGTTTTTGCCGGGCGGCGGTGTCGCCGACGTCATCGTCGATGGGGAGCGCATTACCACCATTGGCCCAGGCGTCGCTGAGCGCATAGCGGCCGCCGCCGACGGCACGGGCAGGCTGCTTCTGCCTGCGTACATCGATGGCCACGTCCATCTCGACAAGGTGCTCATCCGTGACGAGCTGCGCGACCACGATGGGACTCTCGCCGGCGCGATCGAGGCGACCCACGAGCGCAAGCGGCGCTACACGGCGGAGGACGTGCGCGCGCGAGCGCGGTCGGTGATCGAATCATCGGTGCAGCTCGGGACCACGCGCCTCCGCTCGCATGTGGACGTGGACACGATCGGCGGCCTGACGCCGCTCGAGGGAGTGATGGCGGCCGCGGCGGACTGCGCCGACATCGCCGACGTGCAGACGATCGCCTTCCCGCAGGAAGGCCTGCTTCGCGACCCGGGCGCGTACGGGTTGATGGAGGCGGCCATCGAAGCCGGCGCGGACGTGGTGGGCGGCATGCCCCACTGGGAGGCCGATGAGGCCGCTCAGCGCGAGCACGTGCACATGTGCTTCGACCTCGCCGAGCGCTTCGACCGCGACCTCGACATGCACGTCGACGAGACCGACGACGGCGGGGTGCGGACTCTGGAAATGGTTGCCGATGAGGCATTGGGCCGCGGGTATCTCGGTCGGGTTTGCGCGGGCCATGTCTGCTCGTTGGCGGCGGCGCCGCACGACTACGCGGAGCGCGTGATCGACAAGTGCCTGCGCGCTGGGATCTCGATTGCCGCGAACCCGGTCACGAACCTGGTCCTGCAGGGTCGCGGCGACCGAGGGTTGGTTCGTCGCGGAACGACGCGCATCGGCGAGCTGCGCGCGGCGGGGGTGAATGTGCTGTTTGGGCAGGACTGTGTCAAGGACGGGTTCTATCCGTTCGGGCGAGGCTCGATGCTCGAGGTCGCGCTCATCTCAGCTCACGCCGCGCATCTGACGACTCGCTCGGACCTGGCCTTCGCGTTGCGAGCCGTGAGTGACGCCCCGGCCAAGGCATGGCGACTGACTGACTACGGGCTCGAGGTGGGCGCCCGTGCCGACCTCCAGCTGCTGCCAGTCCCTTCTTGGGAGGAGGCTCTACGCCTGCAGCCGCTCCCCGAGAAGGTCTGGTTCAAAGGCCGCCTGGTGGCGGACAGCAGCGTGGAGACGAGGCTGCACCGGAGCTCCTAGCGGCTGGTGCCTACCAGCTGTCGTGCGGCACCGCGTGAAGCTTCGAGCGCACTTTGGAGACGTAGACCGGGTCCTTGATGACGACGACCGGGATATGCCTGCAGCTGTCGTCGGAGCGAAGGGTTTGGATCAAAGCCAGGTTGCCGGCGGCCGCGAGGTGGACGAAGATGACCTTGGGCAGCGTCTGCTTGGCACGACTGACGGCGTCGGCATGATTCTGGGCGACGAATACGGTGTAGCCCTCGCCCTCGAGGCGCGTTTGATGGGCTACGCGAGAAGGCGCGTCATCGTCGACCAACAGAGCGGTACGGGTGGCGTCCAAGGCGAACCTCACTATCTCCTTCTCGGCTAAGGGATCGGCAGGTTCACGGGAGGATACGCCAGCCTGTCGTGTGAAGGCAGTTTAGTCGGAGTGCCTACCTACCCGATCGGTTTCCCGAAGACCAGCGCCTTCCGCGATAACGCCGTGCACCGGTCGCCGCTGTTGCGGTCGACCGCGGCGGAGGCGCCGGCCGATGCTCCTGGTACTGCCAGCTGCCCTCGTCCAGGAACCGCTTAGTGTCCAGCTCGCGGATCTTGGGAGCCCCCTGGCGGCTGAGCTTTATCCAGTTCAGCTCGTCCTCGGGGGTGACGAAGGTGAGCGCCCTTCCGGCGACGCCCATCCGTGCGGTGCGGCCGACTCTGTGGGTGAGCCAGTGCGCAGAATCGGGCAGCTCGAAGTTGACGACCAGGCCCACGTTGTCGACGTCGATGCCGCGCGCGGCGACGTTGGTGGCGACGAGGACCTGGCTCCGGCCGGCGCGGAACGAAGCCATCGCCCGGTCGCGGATGGCCTGTGAGAGGTTGCCCTGGAGCTCGACCGAGTTGTGGCCGAGCTGGCGTAGATGACCGTTCAGCTTCGACACTCCGTGCTTGGTGCGGCCGAACACGATGGCCGAGCCACCGTGGCGATGCAGCACCCGGCTGAGCGTTTGCAGCTTGTGCTCGCGGGCCACTCGGAGGAGGCCGTGCTCCAGGTCCGCTTCTTTTTCGGTAACGACGCGGACCTCTTCGTGATCGTGGGTGTGCTTCTCGATCATGGTGGTCACCCAGGTGGGCATGGTCGCCGAAGCGAGCACGGTTTGCGGCTCGTAGGTGAGGCCGAGCAGTCGCTCGACCGCAGGCGCGAACCCAGCGTCCAGCATCTCATCGGCTTCATCGAGCACGAGATACTCGACGCGAGAAAGCGACAGCCGCCCTTGCGTGACCAGGTCCAGGATCCGGCCCGGCGTGCCGACCACGACGTCGACCCCGCTTTTGAGCGCGAGCCGCTGGGTGGCGTACCCGACGCCGCCGTACAGGACAGCGGATCGGAGGTCGCTCGCGAGCGAGCGTAGAACCTTCTCCACCTGGAGCGCGAGCTCCCTGGTCGGGGTCACGATGAGGGCGCGAGGGCCGGCGCCACGGCGGGGCAATCGCTCCACCATCGGGACGAGAAAGGCGAGGGTCTTACCGGACCCGGTCGGCGCCTCGATCACGACATCCCTGCCTTGCAACAGCAGAGGGATCGCTTGCGCCTGAACGGGCACGGGCTCGGTGATTCCGAGGGCGGCCAGGGCCGCCAGGGTATGCGGGCGTACACCCGCGTCTGCGAATGACTGCAACGCGTCTCCTGATCCTCTCCAGGGTCGTAATGTGGCGCGACGATCAGGACACCGTCACCGTTGACGGGAGAGAGGACCCGAGCGAGCGGGCCGGCTAATGCCGGCCGAGGATGGGAAGTCTACGCGATTGTCATGGGCGGCATCGGTTCGTTGCCCGGTTCATGATTGCCCGATGGCCATTCCGCAGAGCGGGATCTTCTGCAGAAGTGGAACCACGACGTCACTGCGTGGGAATCGCTGACGGTCGCTCAACGGGAGCAGGTGATAGGGCGCGCGAAGGCCGACAGCACGGAGCTCTCCAACAAGCCCGCCGACTCCCCTGTCGCGCGTAACGACCAGGACACGTTCGGCAAGATCTTCCGGCGCAACATGCCTTACGGCACGGTAACGGACCACGGCACGATGTTCGTCGGCTTCAGCGCCGATCAGCAGCGCCTGGAAGCGATGCTCGAGAGCATGGCCGGGGTGACCGGCGGCGTTCGCGACGCGCTCACGCGCTACACGCGACCGCTGACGGGCGCCTACTACTTCGTCCCTTCCACCGAGAGCCTGCGCCGGATCAGCTCGGAGTAGCGGCGGGGCCGTGTGGAAGTCGCCACGGTCCGATCATGCCCAGGACGGCGCCACGCTGGGCACCGCCATGTGTAGCACCAAGATCCGGTTTTTCAGCCGGGTTAGGATGGTTGTCGTGCTCACCACCCGAGAAGCTCGCCGTTTCCGCGGGAAGCTCGAAGCTGAGCGCAAGGTGGTTGAGGCCCGGCTCGCAGCAAGGAGCCGCGATGAGCAGGAGACCGTTCGCGACGAGTCCGGAGTCGGCGACTCGGTGGACGAGGCAAGCCTGCTCTACGACCGCGAGGGCGATATCGACGACAACGACCTGGATCAGAGGACTCTTGTACAGATCGATAGAGCGCTCCGCCGTCTCGATGAGGGGACCTACGGGGTCAGCGAGGTCTCCGGCAAGCCTATCCCGGTTGAGCGCCTGGAAGCCGTCCCGTACGCCACGACGCTCATCGACGAGCAGCCGCTGGAGCCGGCCTGACCCAGATCAGCTCGCTACCCACCGGCACATCCGCCGGAAGCGGGGGCGCGATGTCGTCAACGGTCTGGAGGAGATTTGCCAGCGCCGGCGACGGATTGTCGCGGACCCAAGCCGCTCCATATTCGATGAGAGGTTTGGGCGTCAGCCGCCGGTAATCGAGACCATCGGCTCGAGCGATCGCGGCACGATGCTCCGACATGAGTGAGACAGCATTGCGAGCCTGCGCAAGCGCAGCGGCCATCTGGTCAGGCGGTTCCTCTCCGACCACATTGGGGGGCTCGCCTATGTACTTTGTGAGCCAGCTGATGCTGGCCGCGGCAAGCGGTCCATTCACACCTGATGAAACCGTGATCACCGGTTCACCGCGCAGACAGTCGATCGGAACGCTCTCCATCTCCATGAAGCGGTGAGCGGGCGACATTACCAGCACGAGCTCGTGACGGTCGAGCGGACGAATGGCGATGCCGTTGTGCTCTCCGATCGCTACGCCGACGAACGCGAAGTCCACATCCCCCGCAAGCAGTCGCTCCACATTTGTCTGCGAATAGCCACTCGTCAACTCCAGCTTGACCGCGGGGTAACGGCGGCGATACTCGGCCAGTATCTCAGCCGGAAGACCAACATCCCACAGGGTCAGATAGGAGATGTTCAGGCGGCCGATGATTCCGGCTGCGTGATCCCTCAATGCCCCGAGTGCACGCTCTTCGATCTGCACCAACCCCCTGGCGTGTTCGATCAGCACCTCGCCGGCTGGTGTCAGGCGGACCTCGCGCGCGTTGCGCTCCAGCAGCCGAACCCCCAGCTCAGCCTCCAGGACATGGATCCGATGCGTGATCGCAGGTTGGGTCATTCTGATGCTCGCGGCCGCACGACCGTAGTGGCGGTGCTCGGCGATCGCGACAAACGCTCTCAGGTGGCGCAGTTCCAAGGTAGCAAGATCATGCTACGGTCGGCCTTAAAACCCAATCATTGATTCGAATCAATGCATCACTTTTCCGATGACTCCGCCTTCGATGGTTGCCGACTGTAGATACTTGGTCAATCCTTGAGCCAGCTGAACGCCCGCATACTGATCGTCGATGACGAGCCGGCCAACCTCCTTCTGCTCGAACAGTTCCTGTCCGACACTTCTACCGAAATTCGTAGCCTCACCGACTCACGGCACGTGGAGCAGACATTCAATGAGTTCGAGCCGGACATCGTCCTTCTCGACCTTCATATGCCGAATGTCGACGGCCAGGAGGTCCTGAGGCGCCTCCGCAGCGCACGAGAGAGCCTCGGCTTCCTCCCCGTTGTCGTCCTGACCAGCGATACGAGCCGCCTGGCGCGAAACAGCGCCCTGCTGCTCGGGGCCGACGACTTCTTGACCAAGCCTCTGGATCGAACAGAGGTCGTGCTGCGTGTTCGCAACCTGCTGCGCATGCGCGAGCTGTTCGTGGATCTGGCCGCCGCCAATCAGGCTCTCGAAGCGGAGACCGGAACCAGCTAGCGCCCGGCGCCTGCTAGTCGGCAGCTCGCGAGGTAGCGCGGGCCGCCTCTTGCGCTCCGACACCGACCAAGAGCAGCCAGGCACCGCTCACCATGAAGATGAACGACGACATCATTCCCAACCCGACCGCATATAGACCCCACGTGTTGCCGAAGAACAGGACGACGGCGCCCGCCTGCTCCAGCAACAGGCAGGCGAAGCTCCCGATGGTCCGCATCAAAACTCCGGAGTCGGCACTGCTCGCGGCCTGCCGGATGCTCCTGAAAAGGATGGCTTCGACAATCACGAGCACCACGATCAGCTCCACCGCGACGGCCTGTGCGTTCTGGCCGCCCATGAGAACGAGTGCGGAGCGGATGAAGACGGCCGTCAACCCGGTGAGGATGGTTCGTGCGCGATGCCGATGCACAGGGTTGGTGGCGATCTCGTCGAGGTGGAGCGTCATCGCGACGAAGACCAGGCCGGTCAGAGCTGCCGAGCCGCCGCCCACCACGATGAAGTAGTCGTTCCAAGAGCTGAGCGCCGGCATTTATGAAACGGCGGACCTCGTCACGGCCGGAACGGTACTCCTACCCGGAGGCCCTGGTCGGGTTGGGAATGTCCAAAAGTTAGGTCCACAATGAGACGGCATGGAAGAGAGAAGCGAAGAACAGGTGATCAGCCGGCTGTTCGCTCTGGAAAACGACGGCCAGGCTGCGCAACGAGCCGAGCTGACCGGCGAACGGTTCATCTCGCTGATCCAGGATCCCGCAAGCGGACTTGCGTACGTCTTTCAACACGGCCTGGACGAGACCGAGGGCGCCGAGGTCCCGGAGGGGACGGAGTTCTGGGAGTACTCGAATCTGGACGAGGCGGCGCGGGCCTACGCGCAGCTGCTCGCCGAAGATCGACAGGCGGGCGATCTCGTGGAGACGGATTCGGAGGAGGGCCTGGGCGACTCGGAGACCAGTGGAGCCGAGGTGCGCGATCGGTATTCGGCGAGCGACGAGGACCTTCTCATCGATGATGAGCCTGGGGGCGAGCAGGCGGAATAGGCGGCCTCGGTCAGCCGGATACGGGAACCACCGCGACCTCGACGGTTCTCGTGCGAGGTCCATCCCACTCGCAGAGAAAGATCGCCTGCCAGGTGCCGAGCTTGAGCTTTCCATTACGCACCGGCGCCGCGGTGGCGGCTCCGACCAGCACAGTCTTGATGTGTGAGTCGGAGTTGCCCTCCGCATGCCGATATCCCGAGTCCTTGGGGACGACTCTCCCTAACTGGGCTTCGACGTCGCGGGCGACGTTGGGATCGGCTCCCTCGTTGATGGTCACCCCGGCGGTGGTGTGGCTCACGAAGACGTGGCATATGCCCTCCGACACGCGCGAACGCTCGACGATGCGAGCGACCTCGTCGGTGACATCGAGCAGCTGCACACGACGCCCGGTGCGGACTTGAAAGCTCTCCCAGCCCACGGCCTGATCAGCCGCCGGCGATCGCCCCGATGATCAAATAGGGTTCCTTGCCAGACACCACCTCATCAGGCAGTGGTGCCTCCGGTGAGGCGTCGGACAGGTCCTCTGCGCAGGCGTAGAACCTCAGCATCGGCCGGCGCCTCTTCGTGGTCGTGTCGCGAATCGTGCCCCGCAGCGCGGGATGACTCGCCTCCAGCGCATCGAGGACTGACATCTGGGTGACCGGAGCGCTGACCTCGAGGTCGACGACGCGACCCACCCCGGCCAGGGTTTGCAGGTGCGCGGGCAGGACTACGTGGATCATTGCGGGTTCACTTCAGGGTCTGGACTTCGACCGACAGCACGCCCGGCAGGTCACGGACGATCGGATTCCAGCTGTCGCCCGCGTCCGCCGACGCATAAACCTGGCCGCCGCTGGTGCCGAAGTACACGCCGCATGGATCGAGCGCATCGACCGCCATCGCGTCGCGCAGCACGTTGACGTAGCAGTTCTCTTGCGGAAGTCCCTTGGTCAGCGCCTCCCATTCGTCACCGCCGGTCCTGCTGCGGTAAACCCGGAGCTTGCCGTCGGGCACGAAATGGTGGGAGTCGCTCTTGATGGGGATGACGTAGACGGTGTCGGGCTCGTTGGCGTGGACGTCGACCACAAAGCCGAAGTCGCTCGGCAGGTTGCCGCTGATCTCGCGCCATGACTCGGCGGCGTTGTCCGTGCGCATCACGTCCCAGTGCTTCTGCATGAACAGGACATTCGGGCGAGACGGATGCATCGCGATGCGATGGACGCAGTGGCCGACCTCGGCGTCCTGGTCGGGCATCGTGTTGGAGCGCAATCCCTTGTTCGCCGGCCGCCATGTCTTGCCGGCGTCGTCGGTCCGGAAGACGCCCGCTGACGAGATGGCGATGAACATTCGCTCGGCGTTGGTCGGATCGATCAGGATCGTGTGCAGACAGAGGCCCCCGGCGCCCGGCGCCCACGTTGATGCTGTTTCGTGCGTGCGAAGGCCGGGAAGTTCAGCCCACGTCTGACCGGCATCGGTCGACTTGAAAAGCGCCGCGTCCTCGACGCCGGCGTAAACGGTGTCGGGATCGTCAAGGGACGGTTCGAGGTGCCAGACTCGCTTGAACTCCCACGGATGCGGCGAGCCGTCGTACCAGACGTGCGGACCGGGCGTGCCCTCGTAGGCGAACTGGTTGCCTGCGGCCTCCCAGGTCTCGCCGCCGTCGTTCGACCGCTGCAGCACCTGGCCGAACCAGCCGGTCGATTGCGATGCGTACAGGCGGTCGGGGTTCGCCGGTGACCCTTTCACGTGATAGATCTCCCAGCCCTCGAAGTTTGGGCCGTCCACCTTCCACTGCTTCCGGCTCGCATCCGAACTCAACACGAATGCACCCTTGCGCGTGCCTACGAGTACCCGTACTTTGCTCATGCGTCACTCCTACCAGCCGGCATGGCCTGAATCACCGCATCGGACTCCCAGGTGTCCTTCAACTGTTCAGACTGAGCACCGACGGAAAACTAATCGGTGCCGGTAAAAGGTTAGTCCGTTGCCGCGGCTGGCACGGTGATGACGACCTTCCCTTTCACTTGTCCCTTCTCCAGATACCGGATGGCTTCTGGAACCTCTGAGAGCGAGTATGTCCGGTCGACGACCGGTGAAAGCCTGCCGGACTCGATGAGCTCCTTGAGGGTGTCGAGATCTTCGTGGTTCTGGGTGCCGATGAACGTACCCAGCTTCTGGCCGACCCACGGGGACAGCGTCATCGCCCGGAGCTGACGATCAATGCCGCCGAACCAGCGTCCGCCTCCTTCTCCTCCGACGATGACGAGGGTTCCCTTTGGGGTGAGGACGCGGCGCAGGCTTGCCACGCTCGAGTTTCCGCCGATGTCAAGGATGAGGTCGTAGCGCTGGTCCGCCTCGGCGAAGTTCTCGCGCGAGTAGTCGATGACGTGATCCGCGCCGATGGAGCGGACCATGTTCACCTTCGCGGTGCTGCACACGCCGGTCACCCGCGCGCCGAACGCCTTGGCGATCTGCACGGCAAACGTGCCGACCCCGCCCGACGCACCGATGATCAACACCTCCTGGCCGGGCTCGACGCGTCCGTGATCGCGCACGGCCTGCAGGGCGGTGGAGCCGGAGACGCCGACGGCGGCTGCCTGCTCGAAGGTGAGGTTCTGTGGTTTGAGCGCGAGCTTGTCCTCGCGCGCGGTCGCGTATTCGGCGAAAGAGCCAGTGCCGACACCGAACACCTCATCGCCAGCCTGGAACCTGGTCACGTTCGTGCCTACCGCCGCCACGATCCCCGCGAGGTCCATCCCCAACGCGGGGTTCTTTGGCGCGCGGAGTCCATAGCCCGCGATGCGAATCAGGTAGGGCTGGCCCGCCATGACATGCCACACGCCACGATCCACGCCGGCGGCGTGAACGCGAACCAACACCTCGCCATCGTTGACCACCGGCCTGGCGACCTCCTCGAGCTGGAGGACATCTGTTGAGCCGTATCGGTCTCGTACAACGGCCTTCATGCTGCCGGCGAGATCGAGAGAACGAGTCTTCGTCGAGATCATGGTGTTCACCCTTCCTTTGCTAAGCGCTTACGGCGTAAGCTTATGTCGTAAGCTAGCACGTACACTGTAAGTCTGTCAATAGGGGTACATGCAGATGGTCACAACCGAGAAGCGGCACCAGGAGTCCCGGACACCCTTGAGCAGGGAACGGGTGCTCCGAGCGGCTATCAAACTCGCCGATCGGGACGGCATCGACTCGCTCAGCATGCGGAGGCTCGGCCAGGAGGTCGGGGTCGAGGCGATGTCCCTCTACAACCATGTACGGAACAAGGAGGACATCCTGAATGGCATGGTCGACGTCGTCTTCGGCGAGATCGATCTGCCGTCCGGTGATGTGGACTGGTCGGCGGCCATGCGCGAGCGGGCGATTTCAGCCCGCAAGGCTCTCCTGCGGCATCCCTGGGCAGTCGGCCTGATGGAGTCGCGGCGTCAACCGGGTGCCGCGACACTGAAGCATCACGACGCGGTGCTTCGCAGTCTTCGGGGTGCCGGCTTCTCGGTCGAGGCGGCCGCCCACGCATACTCGGTCCTGGACAGTTACATCTACGGATTCACGCTGAACGAGCTGACCTTGCCGTTCGACCCGTCGGATGTCGCCGAGGTGGCAGGGAACATGGTTCGGGAGTTCCGCCCCGACCAGTACCCCTACCTCGCTGAGATTGCCATCGAGCATGCCATGAAGCCCGGCTACGCCTATGGAAACGAATTCGAGTTCGGACTCGACCTCATCCTCGAGGGCCTCAAGAGGGTGAGGGACTTGGCATAGTGCCGTTTGGCACCAGGCGGCGAAATTGGAGTGGGCCGGGAGGGATTTGAACCCCCACAGCTTTCGCGGGTGGTTTACAGCCACTTGAGCTCGCCAATGCCCAGCCGACCCACCTCGAGCCGCCGAAGGCGGTGAGGGTATGGTACCCGTCCGGGTTCAGCGCCCGGGCCCATAGAATGGCGCCGTGACGCGTGGCTATGCCCGCTACGTCCTTGCGGTCATGGTCGGCATCAACTTCCTCAATTACGTGGATCGCTGGGTCGCTGCGGCCGCGGCGCCGTTGATTCAGAAAGAGTTTCACATCGACGACGCGCAGGTCGGGCTCCTCGGCACGGCTTTCCTGCTCGTGTACGCGGTCGCCGCGCTCCCATTCGGCTACTGGGGCGATCGCGGAGTCCGCCGCACGATAATCGGCGTCGGGGTCACGATCTGGAGCGTCGCGACCCTCTTTTCCGGACTCGCCGCCAACTACGTCCAGCTCTTCCTCAGCCGCGCGGTCGTCGGCATCGGAGAGGCGAGCTATTACCCGGCGGGCACATCGCTCGTCTCGGACTACTTTCCAAAGGAAGAACGCGGCCGGGTGATGTCGATCTGGGGCGCCGGCAGCGCGATCGGCATCGCTGTCGGCTATGCCGGCGGCGGTGTCGTAGCCGACCATCTCGGCTGGCGCAGCGCTTTCTATTTCGCGGCCGTGCCCGGCCTCCTGTTCGCCTTCCTCGCCTTCACCCTGCGTGAGCCTTTGCGCGGAAGCATGGAGAAGTTGGGAATGGCCGTGAAAAGAACCACGGACGCCACCGCGCGCACGTTCATCAACCTCATGCGCATCCCGACGCTGCGAGCATCGATCCTTGCCCAGACGGTTCTCTATTTCGTCCTCGCCTCCAACGCCTTCTGGCTGCCGACCGTCCTGCACCGCCGGTTCGACATGTCCGTCAGCGGCGCCGGGCTGCTCGCCGGCGTCGTCCTCGTCGTGGGCGGGCTCATCGGTACGCTTGCCGGCGGCTGGATCGCGGATCGTCGCGCGAAGACGAGTCCCGCGGCCCACCTCGAGGTCGGAATCGCCGGCTTTCTGATCGGCGCGGTGTTCATCACTATCGCTCTCATCGCGCCGCTCAACGTCGGGCCTGTCCCGGTCTTCGTGCCGGCTTTCCTGATCACGGTCATCGCCCTTTACCTACATGCGGGCCCGTTCACCGCCGTCTCGCAGAACGTCGTCTCACCTGCGCTGCGCGCCAGCTGCGTGACCCTGCTTCTGTTCGTCTCGCACGTATTCGGCGACTCGCATTCGACCTTTGACGTGGGATGGATCTCTGACCACGTCCACAGCCTTCAGCTCGCTCTGCTGATCACCTCCCCGACGCTGCTGATCGTGGCGGCGATCATAGCTGCGACGGGTCTCCGCTCGGTCAAGCCGGACACCGAGCGCATGGAAGCACAATGGGCGGCACGAGCAAACGAACCGCAACCGGCGGGCCTCGGTTAGTAGATAAACCCCACGAGGCGCTGGCCGAGCTGGCCGGGCTTGATCGTGCGCTGGTCGATCACGTCGAACGCGACCCAGTTCATCTCAGTCACCACCCACGACCCGTCCGCATTGACCGACTCGACGTAGGCCACGTGGCCGGCCCAGCTCTCCCACGTGACCATGATCGCGCCCGGCCTTGGGGTTGGGCCCACGGCATAGCCTTGCGCCGCCGCGTTCTGGTACCAGAAGCCCGCATCGCCCCGCCACGTCACGTTGCGCTTGGTGGCGACGTAGTACGTACACCAGCCGACCGGGAAACCATTCGCCGTGTATGGGCCCAGGCAGCAGCCGAGCACCTTGACCGGGAACCCGCCGCCGGAGCCTGAACGCATCAGCAGCTGGTACAGCGCCGGCGGCGGCGGGAACGCGCCGCCCACGCCGTTCGGGATCACCAGGTCCGTACCAACCACCAGCTGCGTGCTGCGAAGCCGGTTGAAGTCGTAGATCGCCTGCGGGTCGACCTGGTACTTGTTCGCGAGAGCGTCGAGCGTATCGCTCGCCTTGACGCTGACGACGACGCCCGGCACCGGCGGGATCACGATCTGGTCGCCGGTGGCGACCGCGTCATTGGAGTACAAGTTCGTGTTCGACCAGCGGATCTGGGCGACCGTCACGCCGAACTTGGCCGCGATCGAGGTCAGGTTCTCGCCAGGGCTCACCGTGTAGCCGAACGCCTTGTGGCTGACCGGCGCCGACGTTGGGATCGCGACCGGCTTGATGATCGTGCTGTAGCGACCGAGGGACACGTCTCCGGCAGTTCCGCCCTCACCGGCCATGACCGCCTCGGCGTTCACGGTTCCGAGTCGAGAGGTCAAGTAAGCGGGGACATGGCGGTCCATCGATGCGTAGGACGAGATGGCCACAGCTATCGCAAGCACGACAGCATGTGTCAGATATCGATTGACTCGCAAATGTCTACCCCTAAACGTTGCGATAGATTTGAACCAGCCCGCGGGCGCGACCGGGTCCCCAGAGAACGGCGGTCACCGTAACAGACGCCCGGCAAGGCCGTCAACGGGTGAGATTCAAGGCTCAGCCGTTCGAACGCAAGTTCACCCACTCGTGCTGAACTCAGCTCAAGTTTGGGTGTGGCGTGCTTTTTGGCGCCCAGGCGAACGAAAGTTCGCACGGCCAAAGCGGACCGCCGCTTCGAAAGCAAGCTGAAACGCAGCTTCACACGTGGCTCAACGCTCGAGCCCTCGGCAAGCTTGCCGGTCCCCTAAGGCCCTCCGCGCGCGTAGATCGTCTGCCCTGACACGAAACCCGACTCGTCGCTGCACAGGAACGCAATCACGCTGGCGATGTCCTCCGGCTGGCCGATGCGCCGGAGCGCGATCTGCGAGGCGGCGCCCAGCTTGAAGGTCTCGAAGTCGACACCCATGCGCTCGGCGGTGGCGCGCGTCATGCGCGTCTCCACGAATCCGGGCGCCACGGTATTGACGTTGACGTTGAACGGACCCAGCTCGATCGCGAGCGTGCGAGCCATCCCCTGCAGGCCCGCCTTCGCGGTCGAGTAGTTTGTCTGGCCCCGGTTGCCCAGCGCGGAGGTCGAGGACAGGAAGACCATCTTTCCGTACTTCTGCTCGACCATGTGCTTCTGCGCCGCTCGAGCGCAGTAGAACGTGCCTTTCAGGTGCGTGTCGATCACCAGGTCCCAGTCTTCGTCGGTCATCTTGAACAGCAGGTTGTCGCGGATGATCCCGGCACAGGTGACCAGCACGTCGAGCCTGCCGAACTCCTTCAACGTGAGCTCGATCATCGATTCAACCTGCGACCGATCGCTGACATCGCAGGCAACGGCGAGACCGCCGATGGCATCCGCGACCTCTCGGGCGGGCCCATCGTCGAGGTCCGACACGGCGACGCGAGCGCCTTCGGCGGCAAGCAACCGCGCGCTGGCTGCGCCGATTCCACGGCCGCCGCCGGTGACAAGCGCCACCCGATCCTTGAATCTCATTCCGTTTCCGTGTCCAGAGCAGTCCCGCCATCCTTGCGCGGATCCGACGCACCGTGAAGGAATCCGTCCTTCTCGCCAACTATCACTTGCGGCCGCGCGAAGTACGAGTCGTAGTTGAGCGTCCGGCGGTTGACCTTGTACCCGCGCTTCTCCAGCCCGCGGCTGACAGCGAGGGGAACGCGGCCCTCCACCTGCACGACATCGCCCTGGAAATCGACCCGCGGCGCGCTCACCGCTTCGGCCGGCGTCATGGCGTGGTCGAGCACGTTCACCAGCACTTGGAGGATCGCGGTCACGATCTTGGTGCCCCCCGGCGCACCGACACAGACCCTCACACGGTCCCCGTCGAACACCAAAGTCGGCGTCATGCTGGTCGCCCGCGTCTTGCCAGGCCGCACCGAGTTCGGATTGCCCGGCCGCGGATCGAAACAATTCATGTAGTCGTTGTAGCCAAAGCCCAGCCCGGGTGTGACCACTCCGCTGGCTGAGCCAAGTGTGTGGGTCAACGACACGGCGTTGCCCTGGTCGTCCACCACGCACACATGCGTGGTGTCGGAGCGATCGTGGACTGCGGCCGCTTCCACAGTCGACACCGCGCGCGCCTTCGCCGCGTAGTCCTTGTCCGCCAGTGAACCTGTGGGCACCTCGACGAATCGCGGGTCCGCGACATGCAGCTCGCGATCGGCCACTGCCCACGCCATTGCCTCGACCAGGAGGCGAGCCGCCTCCGTGCTCGGCCACCCGTGCGCGCTGAGCTCAAACCCCTCGAGAAAGTTGAGCATCTGCAGCAGGGTGATGCCCGCTGCCGGCGGTCCGGCAGTGACCACCGACAGGCCCCGATATGTCCCGCGCAGCGGCTCCGTGACGTTCACGCGGTAGCCGGCCAGGTCCGACCGGGTTATGAATCCGCCATTGGCCTCGAAGTCGCCGGCGATCTCGTCCGCGATCTCTCCCTTATAAAAGGAATCGGGCCCCAGGCCGGCGAGGCGCTCCAGCGTGCGCGCCAGGTCCGCCTGGACGAAGTTGTCGCCAACCGCGAACAGCTCGCCGTCTCGGGTGTAGATGGCCTTCGCCGCGGGCGTGGTCTGGATCCGCTCGCGGTTGGGCACGACGTCGGGCCCGTAGTCGGCCGTCCAGTAGCCATGCATGTAGCCGGTCACCGGGAACCCCTCCCGCGCCAGCGGGATGGCCGGCTCGATCGCCTCCCCCCACGTGATCGTGCCGTACCTGGTCAGCGCGTCGTGCAGCCCGGCCACGGTTCCCGGCACGCCCACCGACTGGTAGCCGACGTCGTTGACCCAGCCATCGAGTACGTAGCCGTAGCGATCGGCCGCCTGGCGGAGGAACAGGTGCTCCCACTGGTCCTCGCGGGCGCGCGAGCCGGCGGTCGCATAGAACTCGAGCAGGGCGTCTCCCGACTTCGGGCTGTGCACGAGCATCACGCCGCAGCCGCCGATGCCGCACATCTGCGGATCGATGACACCCTGGACGAACGCGCAGGTGACGGCGGCGTCGACCGCGTTCCCGCCTCGACGCATGACCTCCAACCCGATCTCGGCAGCGAGCGGCTGGGGACAGACGATGATGGCCACGACTGAGAAGGTTAATCGTGAGCGTCGCGAGATCAAACTGGTGACCCTGCTCAGAGTCCCAAGAGGGCGACGGCGAAACCGAGGCCGGCCAGATGGGCGAACAGGGCGACCACTAGCTAAAGCCAGCTCGCCGCCGCGTAACGTGCCCACGCAATGGTGCGTTTCATCGCAACGTGGGGCGCTACGGCATGAACCCGGTGCCGGTGGCGGCACGGCGTGTTGCCCTGGTGCTGGTGGTCGTGACGACCCTGCTCGCGCCCAGCCTCACCACTCTCTGGGTCTCGACACCGTCAGGGACCGATGTCCAGGCGCGGGTCAGCGCCCTGACCAACCACTACGGGATCGTCCTGCTCGGCCCCCAAGACATCCCCTCCATGCTGGCAAAAGCCGTCGTCGCGACTGAGGATGAGCGCTTCTATACCCACCATGGGATCGATTCGGTCGGCCTCGCGCGTGCCTTTCTGTATGACGTGTCCAATCGCTGCCTCTGCCAGGGCGGATCGACGATCACGGAGCAGCTTGTCAAAGACGTGTACCTCGGCGGCTACAACAGCGGATACGACAAGATGGTCGACGCCGTGCTCGCCCTGAAGGTGGAGCGGGTCCTCACCAAGCCGCAGATCATGGCGGACTACCTGAGCGAGATCACTACAGGCCTGGGTCGCCGCGGGGTCAGCACCGCCTCCTGCGCCTACTTCCAGGCGCCGCTGCACAACCTGAGCCTCGGCCAGTACGCGCTGCTGGCCGGCGTCACCCAGGCCCCGTCGCTTTATGACCCGACCGTCGATCCCGCGGCGGCCGTGCATCGGCGCAGCCAGGTGCTGGCTTCGATGATCTCAGAGGGCTTCATCACGGCGGCTGAGGCGCTCGAGGCCAACGCCGAACCCGTCCTCGTGACCGGCGGGCATCCAGACCCGGCCTGCGCTCCCTAGATTTCTATGGCGCCCAGGCGATGGGTGAGGTGGCGTCGAATCCGTTGTTGGTCGTGATCTGGATCGGTTTGACAACAGGCGCCGCCACGGGCGGAGCCGGCGTTGGGGTTGGCAGCGTCCCGCTGTACGGACCGCCCGGAGTTGGGGTCGGAACCGGCGTGGGGCTCGGCGGCGGTGGCGCGTAAGCGTTCTTGGGAAGGAACCAGAGTTGGAACGGAGAGTCGTTGGCTCCCGGAGCCAGGTACGCGATACCGGAGCTGTCTGGCGCCCAGGTCGGTTGGGCGACGAGCTGGTCGGTGATGATCGCCTTGCGTGGCCCGAGGTTGGAGCCGTCCCACGAAGCAAGCACGAGCTGCGAGATCTGCTTCTCGTAAGTGCAGATCATCGCCACCTGGTGACCGTCAGGCGAGATCGAGGGCTGGTGGCAGTCCTCACCCGTGGATGTCAGCGGTTTGCCCTCCCTGCCGGCAGGGGTGGGTCGGGTCGTGAGCCAGAGCTGGCCGACCAGGTTTCCATCGGGTCCGTAGGTGTACTTCGTGTACATGATCCCGCCTGTAGGCAGCGGGATTGGTTGCATATCCCCACCTGTGTAGTCGTTGGCGTTGGTCCACAGCTTGCCCTGGCGGATCGAGCCGCCCACAGGCAGTGACCAGATCGAGAACGGCACGTCGTATCCGAACTTGGGTGAGTCGTAGCTCATCCAGAGGGTGTTGTTGTCGGGACCCAGGCGGGGATAGAAGGACCAGTGCATGAGCGTCGTGTCGTTGCTCCGCGGCGGAGGACCGTTGGCCGTTAGGCTCCGCGTGACCTGTCCGAAGCGTCCGATGATGTAGACGTCAGAGTAGAACGGTGTGCGACGAACAGCCAGCAGATTGTTGCCGCTCGCATTCCAATACGGCTGCGTCCAGCCATCCTCGGGTGTCAGCTGGTGGAACCGCCCGATGCTCAGGCTGTAGAGTGCTCCGGATTGGCTGAGGTACAGCGTGCCCGGAAGCGTGAAAGCTTTCGCGCGAGGTGCCGCGACCGTCGGCTTCTCGGTTCGAACCGCGACTTTTGACTGCCGCCCACCGAGGTAGACATAGGTGGTGACGCTCGAAACCAGCATCAGCACGCAGAGGCCGAGCGCAAGAAAGAACCGCGCGATCATGGGAAGTACTGCCGCACGAGGTAGAGAATCGCGGACCAGTTGGGCGTCAGGCTGCCGTCCGGCCCGCCTCCATGAAACATCGGGGGCTCCATGACCAGGGTGGTGATGCTGTCGGGATTGTCGAAGGTGGCCGCAAGTGGGATCAGCTGGGCCACCCGATCGAGTCCGATGCTCGTCTTGATCTCCCCTCCCAGCGCGGTCGCGATGGCGGGCACGTCGGCACTCGATACTTGCTTGGCCTTCTTACGGATCGCAAGGAGAACCTGCTGCTGACGCTTGGAGCGACCGATGTCGCTCTGTAAATCGTTGTGGCGCGACCGCACGTACTGCATCGCGTGGACGCCATCCAGGTGCTGTGGTCCCGCCAGCACCGCAACGCGCTCATAGCCGTACGGATCCGCGCTGAAGACGTCCTGTGGGTAGAGATCGTCGACGACCGGGCTGCTCGTCACGACGTCGATCCCCCCGATCGCGTCGATCAGCTTGATGAGCCCGAGCAAACCGATCCAGATGTACTCGTCGATGTGGACGCCGAAGTCCTGCTGGACCGTGGCTATGGCACCGCCCGCCTGGCCGTACGAATAAGCGCCATCGATCTTGCCCGATCCGCCCACCCAGAATGGAACGTAGAGATCACGCGGGATCGACAGAATTACCACCTGCTTGGTGGACGGAATGACCCTGACCAGGATCATCGACTGGGTCAGCACGTGGTCGGAGGAGAACTTCGAGTCGTCGTCGGATCCCAGCAGCAGGACGGTGAACGAGCCCGGAGTCCGGGCAGCGGCGCTGGGTGATGGAGATGCGTTGTTGGTGTCTGACGAGGGCGAAGGTGTAGGGGACGCGATGGTTACCACCTGCCCCGTCGCGTCCCACGCCAGCTTCGCGGCCGGAAGAAAGTACGCGAGGCTGCCCGCCATCGCCGACAGAACGACGGCGAAAACGGCGAGAGTTGCGGTTCGGGTGGCACTCAGGCGTCCGCGCGATCTTCGCGCGCGGCGGCCCGGCAGGGTACCGAGCGGCACGGGCCAACATTCTAGCCAAACGGCTCGTTTAGCTTTGTAAGCGAGTTGTTAACGAGTGTCGATCAGTGGTGCAACAGGGCGATCTGCACTGCTTTTATCGCCAGGAAGAGCACTGCGATCACGATGTAAGTCGCCATCGTCAACATCGCGACCCTCTTCGGGAGCGACCACGCCGGCCGTTCGAGCAGGGCGAGGGCAGGCATCCGCCAGTTCTCCTTCTCCGCGCGAGGCATCCCGGGGGTCGGTTCAGCCTTGCGTGCGCGCCAGACCATCAATCCGGTGGCCACGACCACGACCGCGGCCGTCACGACGCTGAGTAGCGCGAGCAGGTTCGTGACGTTGATGCCGGGAGCTACGGTCGAGATGACCAGGATCAGCGAGAGCATGATGAGCACGCTGACGATGATCGTTGCGAGCACGTTCAGCCACAGCCTGTTCACCCACGGGCCGAGAACGGCCCGGTCGTTACATAAAAGGACGAGGAAGACGGTCGCGCTGGGGAGGAGCGTGCCTGCGAGCGCCTGGACCGCGGTGGTGATGAGTCCGAGTGGGGCGCGCGGAATGAGAACTATGCCAGCCGCCAGCGCAACCATCACTGTGTACGATCCGTAGAACAGCTTGGCTTCGCGAATACCACGGTGAAGCGAGTGGCGCAGCCCGAAGATGTCGCCGAACGCGTACGACGTGGCCAGCGTCACCGCCGAAGCACCCACGATCGAAGCGTCGAAGAGAAGCAGGGCAAAAATCGTGCCGTCGATCGGGGATATATGTGAGGCGAGGCCGCGCGCGATATGAAGCGCGTCCGTGAAACGGCCGAAGTCGCTGGTGCCGGTGAAGGCCGAGGCGGAGGCCATCATGATCGCCGCGGCGCCGACCACCACCACGAACGCTCCGAGGACGGTGTCCGCCTTCTCGTAGTCGAGCCAGCGCGGGGTGATCCTCTTGTCGATGACGTTCGACTGCTGGAAGAAGAGCTGCCAGGGCGCGACCGTCGTGCCGACGATGGCGATGATCAGGAGCGCGGCATCGGACGTGAGACCGCCCTGCACCCCCGGCTTGATGAACCCCACGAGGGCCGCCGTTGGATCGGGATGGCTGAGCACGAGGAGCGGCAGAACAAGAAGGCTCGCAAATAGGAAGACGAACATCGCCCTTTCCCAGCGCCGAAAGTTGCCGGTGATCGTGATCGCGATCAGGATCACGGCCGCCAGCGGAACGACGACGTATGGGCTGAATCCGAAGTACTGCCCGGCCAGGCTGACTCCGATGAACTCCGTGCTGATCGTCAGGAAGTTCAGTACGAAGAGGTCCCCGACCGAGAACCAGCCCCAGAAGCGTCCGAACCGCTCTTTGATCAACCGCGCATGCCCGACGCCGGTCACCGCGCCGAGCCTGACGACCATCTCCTGGTTGACGATCAGGACGGGTATGAGAATGATGAGGGTCCACAGCAGGGAGTAGCCGAAGTCCTGGCCGGCCTGCGCGTAGGTGGAGACCCCGCCGGCGTCGTTGTCGCCGACCATGACGATCAGTCCGGGGCCGATGATCGCGGCGAGGGTCAGCAGGCGCCGGCGCCACGTCCGTCGCGGCGCCACGTCGCTGAGGCGGATCGTCCCGAAGGCGCCGTGGATGTCGCCGAGGTGCGCCTCGTCCAGCACAGCGGATGTGGGGACCAGCTGCGAGTCGTGTCTCACCGGCTCGCGCTCGGACAACGGTCTCCTCTAGACGCCCGTGCTTGCTTCGATGCGCGCGCGCCACTCTTCGGGGACGATGGCCTCGATCACGTCGTCCGCGCTGACGGCTCCAAGCAGGTTGCCGGCCGAGTCGGTCACTGCGAGCGCGATCAGGTTGTAGTCCGCCATCATCAGGGTCACATCGGTGACATCGGCGCCGGTGGTGACCCGGCAGGTGGCGAGCTCGAGCTCCTCCACCTTGCGGCTCGGTTCCGTACGCAGAAGGTCAGCTGTGCCGATGCTGCCGATGTACTTGCCATCTTGCTCGGTGATGAAGACCGTGTTCAGTAGCTGGCGCGGAGACTTGTCATCGATGCGCACTGCCTCCAGCGCCTCGGGGGCCGTGGCGCCTCTGATCACCCAGACGTAGTCGGGGCTCATCATCCCGCCGGCCGTGCTCGGGTGGTACTGCAGTAGCTTGCGCAGCTTGTGCTGAGCCTGCGGCGACATGAGATCGAAGACGGGTTTCCGCCGCTCTTGATCTAGCTCGCTGAGAAGATCAGCGGCGTCGTCGGGGGCCATGCGTTCGAGGACCTTTGCCGCCTCTTCGTTAGGCATCGACCTCAGGAACTCGACCTGGTGCTCTGTGTCCAGCTCCTCGAACACGTCGGCGGTCAGCTCCACGTCGCTTTCCACCGCGTCGAGAATCTCCTCGCCCTCCTCATGCGACGCGCCTTCGACGAGGTCGGCGATCTGAGCCGGGTGCAGCCTGCGCAAGCGCTGCAGCGGCATCAGCAGCTTGGCCGTTGGCACGTGCCCGACGAAAGGCTGCACGTCTTTCCAGTCCAAGATCGCGTGCTTGCGCAGGTCCGGCCGGCCGCGGCGGGGCACGAGTCGGCGAAGCATTGCCCGCGGGCTGCGGTCGACGCCCATCAGCCGCCATCCGTCCTCGGCAGGTGAAAGGACCAGGTCGTGTGCCTGCACGATTCGGCCGCGCGTGATGTCCATGAGATGCCGGCCCAGCACGTCGCCGGCCAGCAGGACTTCGCCGGGCCGTCTCTGAAACGCGCCGGTGTCCAGCGTCTGCGTGTTGAGCCGCACCTCGCCGGGTGCGAGCTTGTCGATGCTCTTGCTGCCGACGAACACGTCGCGGCCGCCGATGCGGACCTTGATCCCGGTCACGGGCGGATAGCCGCCACCGCCGCTGTCCAGCTTGACGATCAGGTCTTCCAGCCGGCCCAGCTCTTCGCCGGCCGGGTTGAGGACCGGGCTGCGCAGGAGCTGCGTGACCATCACTCTCCGCTTCTCGTGCCCGGTCGCGTGCGGGGTCGCGCCAGATGGCGGACGGCCGTCCGTGGGTTGGTTCTTGTCGCTCATTGGTTTGCCGCTAACGCGGTCCTCCCATCCCCGGCCGCGCCACGGCGGTTGCCGCGCGCTCGAGCCGGGCTGGGGTCAATTATCCCGCCGGTGCGGGTTTGACAGCCGGCGGCTCGACCATCTTCACCGGGTGGTGCTCCGGCGCGTGCTCCTTGACGTACCCGCAGATCTTCACGATCACCTTGTCCTGCGCGGTGAGGTGATGCTGGAGGCGGCTGCACTCGTGCAGCACCGCTTCGGCATCGAGGTATGTCTGCTGCGCGCGACGATCGCCGGCCTGTCCCAGCACCTCCTGCCCGACCATGATCACGAACATGAAGATCAGCTGCACGAGGCTCGATATGAAGAGGAGGAATGCGAACGGATAAGAGTCGAACTTGAGCAACCCGAGCTGGGCCAGCGCGATCCAGCCGAACTGTCCGACCGCCGCGGCGTAGAACGCCCACATCGTGCCCACTCTCTGGGTGAGGAAGGCCGCGATCTGCCCGTTGACGCCAATGTGCTGGTCTCTCACGCGCGGTGGCTCGATCGCATGGCGCTTCTTGATCCAAGGGTGGGGCTGTGACTCGACCAGGCTGATGCCCTGGTTCAGGATGCGGTCCTGTGACTCGAGATGTCGGTGGAGCTGCTCCACCTCATGCAGGATCGCCTCGGCATCGTTGTAAGTCGCCACAGCGCGCTTGTCTGCTGTGATGCCGAGAACCTGCTGGCCGACCAGGATGATGAATACGAGCAACAGCTGGACCACGTTGCCAAGGAACAGCAAGAACGGGAACGGGTAGGGATCATCGCGGTGGAGCGGTCCCCACGTAGCCAGGATCATCCAGATCGAGATGAAGACGAGTGTCATGTAGACGACCCACATCGATCCGACTCTCTTTGTGATCCAGGCGGCCAGGCGGCCGTTGAAGCCGACGCGCTCGTCCGCGACCTTGGGGGGCGCCTTGAGCCGTCTCTTTTCGGTATGAGGGTGGCCCTCGTGGACGAAATCGACATCAGCCATCGCGGGAAATCCTCCATTCGGCGCTTTCCAGCGCCTCGCGGGTCTCCGGAACGAGCCAGATCAGCAGGGCAAGCGCGGCTACGTACTGGGCCCACCAAAGTCCGAGGAAGGTGCTCAACCCGATGCCGGCGAGGGTGACGCCGGCCAGGTAGGCGCACGTGTAAGTCTCGGCAATGTCCGCCCGAAGCGCAGCGCTTTCGACGACGCGATTGACGCGCGACTTGGCAGCCGCCAGCAGCGGCATCGCGATCACTGCCGTCCCGGCGACGGCCAGGCCCAGGATCGACCCTTCAGGCTTCAATCCCGTCAGCAGTCCAACAGCCGAGGTCACAACGACATAAGCGCAGAGAAGGATCAGGAGGATTGCCGAGATGCGGGTGGTCCTTCGTTCCAGGCGCTCGACACGGTCGAGGCTCGTGCCATTCGACTGAGCGATCAGGAGCCACAACAGCACGGCGCCGCTGAGAAGCTCGATGAGCGAGTCGAATCCGAATGCGGTGAGCAGGACGCTCCGCGCCGCGATGCCGGCGCCGATGGCCAGTACCGCCTCTAAAGCCATCCACACCACAGTCACGACCTCCAGGCGGATTCCGCGCCCAACCGCATCCCCTCGGGTCGTTGCGGTCGCCACTCTAGTCGTCGTTGCCGGGCATCATGAGAACGGGGCACTTCGTGCCGTGCACCAGCTTCTTGCCGAGGTCGCCGAACATGCGGTCGCTCAGGCCGTGGGGGTGGTGGCTGCCCACGACGATCAGCTCGGCGCCGAATTCCTTGGCCTTTTCGAGGATGAACTCCGCCAGGCGCTCGGGTCGGTGGCTCTCGATATCGGACGAGGCCCGAACTCCGGCCTCCACCAGCGTTCGCGCGACCTCCTCGCCGAATCGGAAGGATTCCGGAATCGACTCCTTTTCGAGGGTCGCCACCGACGTGACGACACGCGCCCTCATGTGCACGACGAGCACCGTCGAATCGAAGGCCTTGGCCAGCCCGGTGACCACGGGCACCGTTTCCTCAGCGTCGTCCGGACTGCCGACCGCCACCAGGATCTTCGAGAACATCAACCAGCCCTCCTGCCCAATTGGTTCGCCGCGATTATCGTCTTGAGCGGAAGCGCCGCGGAGAATATCCCCTCTCCCCATCGGGGAGAGGGTTAGGGAGAGGGGCGTGATAGCAGTATGAGAATTGGCGCCCCGCGAGGGATTCGAACCCCCGACCCTCTGCTTAGAAGGCAGATGCTCTATCCACTGAGCTAGCGGGGCCTGGTCGCCATTCCGGAGAGAATACGCGTGGGGGTGATGGTGAATGCCTGACAAGTTGCAGGGTTTGAAGATGATCCTGGCGGAGGTCGTGGACCTCCATCGTGCGGGCGCGGTTCTCGATTGGGACCAGGAAACCTACATGCCGCCTGGCGGCGTGCAGAACCGCTCGGAGCAGGCGTCGACGCTCAGCGAAGTCGCCCACCGGCGCTTCACGTCAGACGAGGTCGGTCGGTTGCTGGATGACGCCGAGGGCGCCGTGGCGAAGATGCCGTTCGACTCCGACGAGGCGAGCCTCGTGCGCGTCACCCGGCGCGACTACGACCTGGCGCGCAAGCTGCCGGCCGAGCTGGTCGCCGAGATTGCGCGTTCCAGCTCGGCGGCTCGACCTTTCTGGCAGCAGGCCCGCCGCGAGGCCAACTTCGCGATCTTCGCCCCGTATCTCGAGAAGAACATCGAGCTCAACAAGCGCGTGGCCGAGGCGCTGGGCTATGAGAAGCGTCCGTACGACGCGCTGCTCAACCGAACCGAGCCCGGATTGACGGCCGATCAGCTGGAGGCAATTTTCGCTGAGCTCAAGGCGGCAATCGTCCCGCTCGTCGCGGACATCAAACGCCATGCCGATGCAGTCGACGACAGCGTGCTCCATCGCGGATTCGATCCGGACAAGCAGATCCGGTACGCGCTTGACACTGTCGCCGCGCTCGGCTATGACCTCGAGCGCGGAAGGCAGGACATCTCCACACATCCGTTCAGCATCGCCTTCGGCCCTGGGGACGTGCGCATCACCACACGCGTGAATCGCGACTTCTTCAACGAGTGCCTGTTCGGCTCGATCCACGAGGCAGGACACGGAATGTACTTCCAGGGCATCGGGCGCAACCTCGACCGCACGACAGTTTGGGACGGCGCCTCGCCCGGCGTCCACGAGTCGCAGTCGCGGCTGTGGGAGAACCTCGTTGGGCGGAGCCTGCCGTTCTGGCATTACTTCTTCCCCAGCCTGCGCAAAACGTTCACAGAGCCACTAGAGGGCGTCGACGCCGAGGCCTTTTACCGTGCGGTCAACAAGTCATATCCGTCGTTCATCCGAGTTGAGGCGGATGAGGTCACGTACAACCTGCACGTCCTCCTGCGTTTCGAGCTGGAAAACGACATGCTGGAGGGCCGCCTGAAGGTGCGCGACGTGCCCGAGGCATGGAACGAGCTGTTCAAGTCGTACATCGGTCTCGATGTTCCGAACGACCGCGAGGGTGTGCTGCAAGACATTCATTGGTCGTTTGTCGGCTTCGCCGAGTTTCCGGGCTACACCCTGGGCAACGTCATCTCCGCCCAGCTGATGGAGAAGATCCGGTCGGACATCACCGACCTCGATGCGCATATCGAACGCGGCGAGTTTGCGACGCTTTTGGGATGGCTTCAGGAGCACGTCTACAAGCACGGACGCAAGTTCACTCCTGGTGAGCTGGTCGAGCGGGTGACCGGCGGGCCGTTGACGCCCAAGCCGTGGATCGCATACGTCCGGAAGAAATTCGGCGCCCTGTACGGGCTGGGCTTGGATCGCGACTAATGCGATCCGAAGTCCACGGGAGACCGCGCGTCTCGATTCACCTCGAGCCTGAAGATGTCCGGCCGGCCGTAGTGGCCCGCGACGTCCATGGTTCGTTTCGCCACCGACGCCCGCGCCGGATCGCAATCCGCGTAGAGGATGCCGTGCTTGTCGCTGAGCGGCCCGGCGACCACCTTGCCGTCTGGGGCCACGATCACCGAGTCCCCCGGGTTGAACCACTCCTCCAGGTCGGGGAACAGCCGAGCCCGCTCGGGGAAGTCGGCCGGGATGTCCTTGCCTCGCATCGCCGTCCCGTTGCCGAGCACCCAGCAGCGCCCTTCTAGCGCGATGTGCCGCATCGTCGACACCCATGAGCTGCCCGCGTCCCAGGTGGGCGCGACATATACCTCGCACCCCTGCGCGAACAGGCTGAAGCGCGCCAGCGGCATGTAGTTCTCCCAGCAGATCAACGCCCCGACCCTGCCCGCCGGCGTCTCGGTGACGCGCAGCCCCTGCGCATCGCCAATCGCCCATACCATCCGCTCTGGATTCGTGGGCATCAGCTTCCGGTGGCGGTTCAGAATCTCGCCGTCGGGGCCGATCAGCACCACGGTGTTGTAAAGCGTGCCTCGGCTGAACTCGGAATCCCGCTCGTGAATGCCTATCGACACCGTCTGCTTGAGGCGTCGCGCCGCCGCCTGGATCGGCTTCAAATGCGCGGCCTTCAGGTCGACGGCGTTCTCGAGAAGGCGGCCATGGATCTTGCCGGTGAGCTCGTAGTCGTCGCCCGGCCGCAGCCGCCACAGCCATTCCGGGTATCCAGGCAGCCATGTCTCGGGAAAGGAGACGAGCCGTGCCCCGCCCTCAGCCGCTTCCTCCATCAGCTGGACGCCGCGCTTGATGGTCTTGTCACGATGAAGCAGCACAGGCGGGTACTGGATGACGGCGACTCGGTGGGGATGCGCGGTTTTCTTCTTTGGCATGGCGCAGTCTTGAGTCTATCCGGCCGCCGGAAAATCTCCTGCTCGCGACACCATGCTCGGCAGCTCCTTGCCAAGCCGCTGCCCAAGCCAGCGCGAGCACTCGATCAAGGCATCCAGGTCGATCCCGGTTTCCACACCCATGCCGCGAAGCAGATACACCAGGTCCTCGGTGGCTATGTTGCCGGTCGCCTTGGGCGCGAACGGGCAGCCCCCTGCTCCGCCCACCGACGCGTCGAGCGAAACCACCCCTCGCTCCAGCGCGGTCACTGCATTTGCATAGCCCGTATTGCGCGTGTTGTGGAAGTGCGCGCCCACCGTCGCGCCCAGGTCGCGTGCGCCGCGGATGAGCACCTTCACCTGTGATGGCACCCCGACCCCGATCGTGTCGGCAAGGCAGATCTCATCCGGCGGCACCGCCATCAAACGCTCGACGAGGTTCAGCACGCGCGCTGGTGCGACCGGGCCCTCGAATGGACAGCCGAACGCAACGCTGATGGTGACGGTGATCGGGATTCGATCCGCGCGCGCGCGGGGAATCAGGGCGAGAGCCGTGCGCAGACCTTCCTCGGTGGTCGCGTTCTGGTTGCGGCGGCCGAACTCGTCCGTGGCGGCGAACGCGTAGTGCACCTCGTCCACGCCCGCCCCGATCGCGCGGTCGTAACCCATCTCGTTCAGCACCAGGCCGGCGTATGACGAGTCGGGACGGCGGTGCAGAGCCACCATGACCTCTTCGGCGCCCGCCATCTGCGGCACGAGCTTCGGGTTGACGAAGCTGGCCGCTTCGATGCGCCTCAGGCCCGCGGCCGCGAGCCGGTCGCTCAGCTCCGCGCGCACCGCCGGCTCCAGCACACGGTCCTCGTTCTGCAGTCCATCGCGAGGACCGACGTCGCAGATGATCAGGCTCACATAGATAAAGGTAGTGCGGCGGGGCTAGATCCCGACAGGCACAAGGTCCAGCATCGCGTGAGCCTGCGCCGCCGCGCCCAATCGGCCGACGCCCAACAGGTCCTCGATCGTAGCCAGCAGCGAGTAGTGGTCATAGGCGGCTTTGCTTTCGCGGTGCCCTGACGCCACCACCAAAGTCAGCACCCGGTTATCGGCGCTGCCGTCGTCTTCGTCCCACGTGATGAACAGGAAGCCATGGTTCTTCCACGCCGTCGAGCTCTTGATCTGCCCCACTGTTTGCCTGAGCCATTGATCGCCGGTCGCCACCGGGCAGTCATGCGTGTCGTGACAGCGGTCGGGCGTGATCCAGCTGAACCGCGCGGTGTTGTTCGCGAGGTCACCGGCGAACGCCGTGAACGGCACCACGTTGGAAGGACAGCGCCCGCCGTAGAAGGCGAAGGGATTGTGTCCCGGGTCATAAGGGACCGGACTGTTCAGGCAGCCGCCGTCACCAAGCCCCTCCATGTACGCACGCCACGTGATGCCCGCGGTGGTCAGCTGGGTCCCGAGGTCCTGCTTGGGCAGCACGTGGTAGCTGTCATCGGTGATCCCCCAGGTCGAGCCCGACGTCAGCGCCAGGTAGTTCGGGACGCTTGGGTGCGTGATCGCGCGATAGTTGCTGGCCACACCGTGTTGGCTCGCCAGGGAGGCCGTGAACGGGCCGCCCAACGCTTCGGCCACTGTCCTGTTCTCCATGACGATCACAAATACGTGCGGCAGGCCCGGAAGATCGCCGTGGGTGGCGCTACCGCCACATGCCCCCAGATTCGCCGCGAGCAAGACGATTCGGGCTAATAGTTGTAGCCTCTTGATTTTTCGAGTCGCTCTATTTATCATGCGACTAGACCCATCGAGAGGAGCTCATACAGATGACCATGACCACACTAGGAACAACGCCGGAGCGGCTGCGCGGACGTTGGTTGGGCCTGGCCGCCCTCACCATCAGCGGGCTCGTCCTCGGGCTCGACATCACGATCCTGGTCACCGCCCTGCCCACGCTGTCAGCCAAGCTCAACGCGACCACAGATCAGCTGCAATGGATGTCGGCCGCCTACACGCTCGCTCTGGCCGGCTTCATGCTGCCCGCCGGAGTGCTCGGCGACCGCCTCGGCCGCAAGCGGTTGCTGCTGATCGGACTGGTCACCTTCGGCATCTCTTCGGGGATCGCGAGCCAGATGACCTCGGCGAACGGGCTGATCCTCATGCGGGTGATCATGGGCGCCAGCGGCGCCATCGTCCTTCCGCTCATGCAGTCGATGCTGCCGTCGATGTTTCAGGCCGACGAGCGCCAGCGCGCCATCGGCTTAGCTGGGGCCGGTTCGTTCATCGGACTGCCGCTGGGACCGCTCCTGGCCGGCTGGTTGCTCACGCACTACGACTGGGGTTCCATCTTCTTGATCAACGCACCGGTGGTCGTCATTGCGGTCATCGGCGTGTGGTTCTTCGTACCAGAGAGCAAGGACCCGGCCGCGCGGCGACTCGATTGGATCGGCGCCGTCCTCGAGGTGCTCGGCGTGACGGGCATCGTCTACGGCATCATCGAACAGCCTGTTCGTGGCTGGACTGACGTCCAGGTGTACGTGCCGATTGCCGGCGGTGCGGTACTCGTCGCAGCATTCGTGATGTGGCAGCTGCGGACCCGCTTCCCGCTCATCGACCTCAAACTGTTCACGAGCGCGCGATTCTCGTGGGCAACGGTCGCCTTCACGATCGTGGGCTTCGCGATGACCGGAGTGCTGTTCATTCTTTCCCCCTTCCTGCAGATCGTGCAGGGCAACGACGCCCAGGGTACGGGCGTACGACTGATTCCTCTGATCGCGGCCATGATGGTCGGGGCCATCAGCACCGACTGGCTCGCGAAGCGTTTCGGCGCCAAGGTCTTGGTGGCGGGCGGCATGCTTGGAAACGCAGCGGGAATGATCATTCTGTCGCGCGTCGGCGTCGACACGGGCTACGCACTCGTCGCGCTTGCGCTTGCGGTGAGCGGGATCAGCATCGCCTTCACCATGGTGCCCGCTCTCGATGCCATCCTCGGCTCCTTGCCCGCCGGCGAGACCGGCGCCGGGAGCGCGCTGACCCGAACGCTGCAGAACATCGGGTCATCGTTCGGCGTCGCGATCATGGGCAGCATCCTCAACAGCGCGTACCAAGCGGGGATCAGCGCCCATCTCGCTGGACTCCCGGCACTGGCGCAGTCGGCGGCTCAGAGCAGCGTTGCCGTAGCAGCTGCTTTCGCGCACCGCCTCCCAGGCCCTGCTGGGGCCCAACTCCTGCGAGCGGCCCAGGAGGCCTACTCTCAGGGGATGTCAGAGGTGATGGTTGTGAGCGCGGCGATGATGATCACGGGCGCGGTGCTGATGGCGCTGTTCCTCCCGGCGCGGGCGCCGCGAATGTCCCCTCTCCCCATCGGGGAATTGGTTAGGGAGAGGGGCGTCAGCGCCTGATGCCGAACACGATCACCCCCATCGCGCGAGGCCTCCGCGAGCGCAAGAAGCTCAAGACCAAAGAGGCGATCCAGCGCGAGGCGATGCGCCTCTTCCAGGAACAGGGCTATGAGGAGACCACGATCGATCAGATCGCGGAGGCGGCCGAGATCTCCCCGAGCACGTTCTTCAATTACTTCCCCACCAAAGAAGATGTCGTCCTCTACGACCGCTACGACCCGATGATCGTTTCGCTCATCGAAGCCGCGCCTCCTGGCGAGACCCTGAGCCAAACGATCCGGCGCGCAATCGACGAGCTGGCGCGGGTGATGGAGCCCGACCGCGAGATGGTCCTAGCTCGCGCGAGGCTGGGTCTGCTGGCGCCTGCTCTGCGCGCCCGCTTCTGGGAGGAGCTGCAAAAGGCGCAAACACTTCTCGGCGGCCTCATCGGTGCACGTACGGGCCGCGCCGCGGATGATTTCGAGGTTCGCGTGTTGTCAATGATGTTCGTGACAGCGTCGTTCGAAGCCGCCTTGGAGTGGGTGCGCCGCGGCGGCGAGGGTGGGATGTTCGACATAGTCAAAGAGGCGCTCGAAGTCAGCGGGGTGTTCGAGCGCCTCGACGCCCTCGGCTCAAGCAGTTCCTGCTAGTCCGGCCTCGTAGGCGAGAATCACCGCCTGGACGCGGTCTCTAACTTCGAGCTTGTCGAGCACGTGCGCGACATGAGTCTTCACAGTGGTCTCGGCGACGTGAAGGCGCGCCGCTATCTCGGCGTTGGTGAACCCGCGCGCCAACTCGCGAAGGACGTCGCGCTCGCGGTCGGTCAGTGTCTCGAACTGTGTGGCCTTCCTCGCCGCCGGCTCAGGGCGCCTGGCGAACTCTTCTATCAGCCTGCGGGTAACGGAAGGCGCCAGCAGCGCGTCTCCTGACGTAACGACGCGTATCGCCTTCAGGAGATCCTCGGGCGGCGCGGATTTCAGGAGGAAGGCAGACGCGCCCGCGGCAAGCGCGTCGAACACGTACTCATCGAGCTCATAGGTAGTGAGAATGACAACCCGCGCCAGGCCAGCAACCTGGCGCGTCGCGGCGATGCCGTCGACGTGCGGCATGCGGATGTCCATCAGTACCACGTCCGGGCGCTCGCGCTGCACCAGCTCGATCGCTTGCCGTCCGTCGCCGGCCTCACCCGCGATCTCCATGTCCGGCTGAGAGCCGACGATCATCCGGAAGCCGGCCCGGACAAGCTCCTGGTCGTCGGCGATCGCGACTCTGATCATGCGATCGGCAGCTTCGAGCGGACTGTGAAGCCCCCGACGGCGGTCGAGCCCGCTTCCAGGTCGCCACCGAACAGCGCCACCCTTTCGCGCATACCGATCAACCCATGGCCGGTCGACGCCTTCACGGCGTCCTCCGATTCGCCCCGGCCGTTGTCGCGAATCGTGATCTCCAGCGCATCCGGAAGATATGACAGGCGCACCTCGAGCCGGGAAGCGTTCGCGTGCTTGAGCGTGTTCGTGATCGCTTCCTGCACAATCCGGTATGCGGTTAGGTCAAGTGCAGCGGGCAACGCACGCTTTTCGCCCGAAACGCTGAGAGTGGCTTCGAGTCCCGAATCACGCGAGACTTTGAGGAGAGCCTCGACCTGGTCGAGTCCGGGCTGCGGCGCCAACGGTGCTTCGGGCTGTTTCCGCAGCACACCCACCAAGCGGTTGAGCTCCGCGATCGTATCGCGTGCCGCGCTCTCAATCGATCGCAGCGCCTCCTTGTCCGGATCGCCCGACACGCGCGCCGCGCCCGCCTGGATCGCCATCACGCTTACGTTGTGCGCAACCACGTCGTGCAGCTCGCGCGCGATGCGCAGCCTCTCCTCTTCAGCCGCCTGCTCGCGCGCCTGTTGGTGGCGTGCCACGAGCTCGGTGAAGAACCGCCGTCGGGAGCGCACATAGTCGCCGATCACCCACGCCACGAGGGAGAGCGCGCCGACCGGGATGAAGCTCCGCCACCCGGGAAAGTCACCTAGAAAGAGCAAGAACACCGGAACGACGATGACAGTGATCGCCGCGCCCGCAACCCAGAGACGGACCGGCGAACGGTCATACACGGAGACGGCATATACGGCGAAGATCAACGCCGGCCCAGAACGGTCGGTGAACGGAGCCAGCACGAATTGCGCGATTTCGGCCAGGACTATCAGGACGAGGACGAGGACCGGGCGGCTTCGGCGAAGCCACAGCGGCAGGGCCTTCACCAGCACCAGGAATATGCTCACCGCCAGCACTGACGCGCGGTAATGGGTGCCGACGAAGCCGAGCATTCCTGCGACGAAGCTGAAGGCCACGATGGTCCCGTCGACGAGCCGCGGCCGGCCTGTGATCCAGGACCACGGCCGGCCGCGAAAGGGTGCTGGCGATGGCGAGATGTGGGCTATGTCACGTCCCTCTGCCGCAGCAGTGCCGCGGACGCGATGAGGAAGAAGGCCAGGTAAGCGACCAGCACGAGGACGGCCTGCTCTGCGCCGATTGCCGGCGGCGTCGAGCGCCCAAACGCCGGCGAAGTGAACGACTGCAGCAGCGCGCTCGCGTTCTGTCCATCGAACCAGTCCGCGATCCACTTGTAGGTGCCGCCGTTGAAGCTGGTGATGAACCTGACGACGATGATCTGAAGGACCGTCACGTAGATCAAACCCACGCCAAGCGCTGCTGCCGACTGTCGGAACAGGGCGCCCAATGCGATGCCGAGGGAGCCATTCACGGCCAGGATGAGCCAGATCGCGCCCATACCCTTGGCAACATCTACAGCCGCCGGCCACGAAATCGAGTGGCCCTGGACAGATGCGATGACGACGCTGTACCCCGCCCCGACGGCGAAGATGATCAGGGTCATGATCCCCATCCAGGCCTGGAACACGACCACGCGACCGAAAAGAGTCGACAGGCGGCCGGGGCGCTGGGTGAATACCGTCTTCAACGTTCCCCACGAGTATTCGGAGCCGGCGATGAGAGCGCCCAGCACAAGAGCCATGGCGGCTCCCAGCGGAAAGCCGGCGCCCATGACGTTGTTGACGAACTGATCGGGGAACAGAGTGAGTATCGAGACTGCCTCACGGGGACCTCCCGGATGGGCTGCCTGATACCACTCGGCCGAGTAAAAGAGCACCACAATCCCCGCGATGAGGCCCGTGGAGACCAGGAACGCCGGACGAAAACGGTTCTTTCGCCATTCCGCTTTGATGCTTGCGATCATGACCCTTGCTTCTCCCCTGTGAGCTGGAAGAATGCCTCCTCCAGCGATCTTTCAATTGGCCTCAACTCACTGACACCGATGCCGGCGGCCACGAGCCGGCTGTTGATCTCGACGCTGCCGGCGGGGTCCGTCTTCAATCTGATCGAGCCGTCCTGGCGGCTAACCGCGGCTGGACCGAACATGCCTGTCAAAAGCTCGTACGCGCGGTCGGCCGGCTGGGCCCTGACCAGCACGCCTTCCTCGCCCAGCAGCTCCTGAACAGTCGACTGGGTCACTAGTTTTCCGCCGCTGATCACGCCGACGCGATCGCAGATCTGCTCGACCTCCGCAAGTAGATGGCTGGAGAGCAGCACGGTGCGATTGCCCTGGCCGATGTCCTTGATGAGCTTGCGCATCTCAGCCATGCCTTGCGGGTCCAGCCCGTTCGTGGGTTCGTCGAGGATGAGCAGCTCTGGATCCTTGAGCAAGGCGGCGGCCACCCCCAGCCGCTGCTTCATGCCGGTGGAGTACGTTCCGAACTTGCGTCCAGCTCGCGAAGTCAGTTCGACGATGTCGAGCACCTCCGGCACACGCTTGTGGCCGATCCCGGCGAAGTCCGCGACCACCTTGAGGTTCTCGCGACCCGACAGGTATGGGTAGAAGCCGGGCGCCTCCACAAGGGAGCCGATCTTCGCGAGCCCGGCCGGGTCGCCCGGTGCGTGGCCCGCTACGGTCGCCATGCCCGAGGTGGGCCGGATGAGGCCCACGAGCATCCGCAGGGTGGTCGTTTTCCCCGCGCCGTTGGGCCCGAGGAAGCCGTATACCTCCCCGCGCCTCACGCTCATCTCCACGGAGTCGACGGCAAGGACCCCGTTTCCGTACCGCTTGGTGAGGCCGTTGGTCTCGATGACTGTCGTGTTTTCCATGACCGCCACGCTAGGCCGCCAAAAGCGCGGCGTCGTCCGCCCCAGGATCGATCTTTGGTCTCATCCGGCGGGATGAGAAATCCCCTCCCCCCTTCGGGGAGAGGGTTAGGGAGAGGGGCGTGAACTCTTCTTCAGACGTAGGAATTTTTCGAGCTGTCCCAGAGCCTTGTCTACCCGTTCGGGTGCGGTGTTGGCGATCGGAACCATGAACAGTCCGTTCAGCGTGGCTATCACCAAGGAGGCCACGGTGTCCGGATCCAGCCGTTTGTCCACGAAGCCGTCCTTTTGAGCGTGGCGGACTAGAGTCCGGAGCGTTGCATGCCAGGCGTCGACCATCTCCTTGAAGATGGCGGCGATCGTTGGATCCCGGCCCGACCGCAGCGCGAGCTCGCCCATCACGGCAAAAAGCTCCGGCTCATTGGCGGCGAGCCGCCGAACGCCTTGCAGTTGCGCGGCCAGCTGCTCACCGGGTTTGGACCCCGGTTCGAATGTCGTCCGGAACCGCTCCATCGCGTGCCCGACCGCTCCTCGGATCAGCGCCTCCTTGGTCGGGAAGTAG
>MNES01000090.1 GCA_001917815.1 Chloroflexi bacterium 13_1_40CM_65_17
GTGACGGGGGCACCTCGACGGCGCAGAATCCCAGCCACACCTACAGCGCGGCCGGAAGCTTCCTCGCCAACCTGACGGTCACCGACGCCAACGGCGGCACCGCCACCCCGGCCCCGCTCAGCATCACCGCCATCGGACCGCTGTCGGCCAGCTCGAGCGCCACACCTGGAATCGGGGATGCGCCTTTGGCGGCGGCATTGAATACGTCGGTCAGCGGCGGAAAAGCTCCGTTCACATACGCATGGGATCTCGGCGACGGAACCTCATCAACCACCAAGAGTCCCAATCACACGTACAGCGCCGCCGGCTCCTACACGGCTTCGGTGACGGTCAACGACTCGAGCGGTCAGGTGTCGCACGCCTCGACGTCGATCACCGTTTACCCGGCGCTGACCGTCTCGCTGTCGGCAACTCCCGTGTCGGGGGTGAACTCGCTGCAGGTCGCCTTCACAGGCAGCGCAAGCGGCGGTCTCGCGCCATATTCCTTCTCGTGGAGCTATGACGACGGGGCCAATGGTTCCGGCGGGACTGCCACCCATTCGTATGCGCCCGGGACATTCCATCCGACGCTGACGGTCCAGGATGCGGCGGGCGGCACGTGGACTGGCTCAGCCGGCACGATCACGGTGGCCGGCCCGCCTGCGGCCCCTGCAGCTCCGCAAACCGCCCCCCCGGCCGCGACTGAGACTTCGCCGTCGCCTTCATCCTCTCCTTCCGGTCAGCCTTCGGTTTCGCCGCCGGCCACGCCGACAGGCTCCGACCAGGGCTCGGCGCCCCCGGGAGGCGGCGGGAACAACAACACGCTGCTGCTGGTGGTGGGCTCGCTGGTCGCCACCGGCTTGGGTGGAGCGCTCTTCTTGGGGTGGCTGCGGCGCCGAACCGGCTGAGGACCCGCGCGGACTATGACCGCGAGCCGATGAGCCGGTTCGAGATGAGGCCAGGGACCATCCAGGCAAGCCAGGCGGCATCGGTCGCGTACCGACCGCTCAGGCGGCGCGGCTCCTGAAGGACCCGGAACAGCCATTCCAGCCCGACAGCTCGCATCCAGCCTGGTGCCCTCTGGACGCGTCCTGCGATCAAGTCCAGGCAGCATCCGACACCGATCGCCACCGAGACCCGCAGTCTGTCGCGATTGTGGTCTATCCACAATTCCTGCTTCGGGTGACCCAGGGCCACCAGAAGGATGTCCGCCTCCGATGCATTGACCGCATCGACGATGCCGGCGTCGTCATTGCCGGCCCCAGTGCTCATCAAGGGCGGCTCATAGACGCCTGCCACGCGAAGTGTCGGGTGGCGAGCTCGAAGTCTCGCGCTCGCCTCTTGAGCAGCTCCATCCTCACCCCCAAGCAGGAAGACGCTGGCCCCGCGCTCAGCCGCCGCGGCCATCAAGTGCGGCACCAGGTCGGCGCCGGCAATCCGGCCCGGGATCTCGCGTCCGATCAGACGGCTCAACCAGACCACTGGAGCTCCGTCAGCCACATTCAGGGCTGAGCGGGCCAAGATCTGCGCGATGTCCGTCTGGGTCTGGGCTTTGACCAGGAAGTCGAGGTTCACGGTGCAGACCTGCTGCAGGTTGCCACTGCCCACTGCGCCCAGGATTTTCTCGACTGCGATAGGCATCGCCACGGGATCGATGGGCACTCCAGCCAGCCAGATTCGGTCAGGCGTTGCGGTGCTCTCGCCAGGCCTCGGTGTGCGGACCCAGGCTCCCACGCCTTCTCCCCTAAAGATCTTCATGTAGGTCGAGATCTTGCGCAGGACATATGGTGGCGCCAGCCGTAGGAGGGTCAGGTATTTGGACGCCGGAGCTCCAGCCGCCCTGAGACCAACCACCACAAACCCCACCAACGCGGCCGCCGCGAACACCCAGATCAACACTGCCGAGATCGAGACGAGTCCGGCAGCGGCCAGTGCGGCAGCCAGAGCCAGCCCGCAGAGAATCCCGGCGGACAGCAAGCCCAGAGGCGGCACCGCGAGATCGAGGGCGGCGTCGAGCAGGCTCCAGTCGCGCCGGCGCCATGCCTCCACGATCAAGCGCAGCAGCCAGCGGCGGACCATCAAGAACCGGCCGCCTTCCCATCTCAACCGCTGGCTCGAAGCCGCGGCTGCTTGTCCGGGCACGGGCCCGAAGATGCGTGCAGCCGGAGCGAATGCGGGCCGTATCCCGGCGAGTCGAAGGTGAATCGAGTACTCGAGGTCCTCGGCTCCCGTGAAAGCATTCCATGGTTGCCGCTCGAGCACCCTTCGACTGAAGAGCATGCCGTTGCCGACGAGGTTGGCCGGCAGGCCGAGAACCTTGCGCCCACCGAATCGAACGCGATGAAAAAGTAGGAACGCCAGCCCGACCAGCTCCGACTGACGCGATCGGTTCTCGTCAGAGACCAGATACTCGGCCTGCACCACCTCGGCTCCCGCGAATTGTTCGGCCACGAGCTCCCACAGCAACTCTGGGTCCGCCTGAGAGTCGGCATCGATAACGACCACGGCGTCGGGTGGCACGGGGGCGGCGAGGATGCGGTCTATGGCCCAGCGCAGCGCGTGCCCCTTGCCCCGGGCCGCGAGCTCGTCGCGGACCATGACCTCAGCTCCGGCCGCGAGCGCGATGTCTGCCGTGTCGTCGCTGCAGTTATCGGCCACGACGATCACCCTGTAGCTGCTGCGCGGATAAGTTTGCGAAAGCAGCGAGCGGACACAGCGGCCGATGAGCTCTGCCTCGTCGTGAGCCGGCACCACCACAGCCAGCCGTTCGGGATCGGGTCGCGACGCGGGCGCGGAGGCGGGCCGGCGCGAAATGGCGGCCAGCGCCAGCGACAGCAAATAAATCGCCGGCAGCGCTGCAAGAGCTCCGAAGAATGCAACCAGAACGGTTACGGCAGTCGTCATCAGACGTTCCCGGAGCTAACTAGGCCGATGCGGCGGCGGTGCCTTTCAATACGCGCCGCGGCAACTCAGCACCGCCCAGACCGTCCGAACCAGGATCGTGAGGTCGAGCCTGAGCGACAGGTTCTGAACGTAAGCGCGGTCCAATTCCATCCATTGGTCGAAGCTGCAGTTGGAACGGCCGCTGACCTGCCACAGGCAGGTCAGGCCTGGTTTGACCGCCAGGCGCATGTAGTCCAGTACCCGGTACTGCTCCACCTCGCGTGGCAAGGGCGGCCGCGGCCCTACCAGGCTCATGTCACCTGCGACGATGTTGATCAGCTGTGGAAGCTCGTCTAGGCTCGATCGACGCAGGATGCCGCCGACACGGGTCACGCGCGGGTCGTTCCGCATCTTGAAGACGGGTCCAGTCACCTCGTTGTGCTCGAGCAGGGTGTGCAGGCGCTCCTCCGCATCGATATACATGGACCTGAACTTATAGAAACGGAATCGCCGTCCGTTGAGCCCGACCCTCTCCTGAACGTGGAAGACCGGGCCCCGAGAATCGAGCTTGATGGCGATGCTGATGACCAACCACAAGGGGAGGCTTCCGACGAGGCCCAGCGTTGCGATCACAAGATCCAGAAAGCGCTTGAGGCCGTGTTGATAACGGAAAACCCAACGGGCGCGGCGAATGCGCTGGTCGAGTAATACCTGTTCGGGAATCTCGAATGCGGCCTGCATCAAACGATAACCGCGATTTAACTTAAGACTTGACGGCGCGAGCTCCAATGGGCAAGTCACGCCCTTGAGGGATGGGGCACTCACCCGCGGCAAGGTTATGTGTCCTGCCCGTGGTGGGCTGTCCCGGCTCGATCATGGGCGCTGGCGAGATGCCACCAGAAGCGCCATCAACAGGATGCCGACCAGAACGCCGACGACCAAACCGAGCAAGAACGCCTGCACGGACAACGGAGTCTACTCGCGCGATCCTCGGCCGGCCACGCAGCCGCGGCCGTCCGTGCCACCGCCAGCGCTGCCACAAGTTCGGGCGTCGCTTCGCCTGGACGGTGACCTCGGCGTACAGAACCACCCAGGCGAGATAGATCCCAACCCCCGCGAGGATGGTCCACGCCGGCCAGCTGCCGAACTGAACTCCGACGCCTAGTCCGCTCAGGACGACGCACGATCCCGTCTCGAGCGTTCGCCGCTGACCCGCTGACAATTGCGGTTGGTCGGCAGGGCTGCCGTTCGACCGACGTTTCGCGCCCTTGGCGCGAGCTGCCCTGGCGGCCCGGCCCATCTGAAGGTGCGTGGCCAGGTCACTTCGATTGGCGAGCGAACGCCACGAATGCCGAACGGTCATCCGCGTGGCCTTGGTGCGGCCGGACAGCCTGAACACGAAGTGCAACCCTTCCGTCCGGCATCATGAGCGCGCCAGTCGCGCGGGGCAATATGCATCTCATGTTGATAACGCCTGTGCTGGCGGGAACGGCAGGACTTTTGCGCGGGCCCACACGCGCCGGGCTTCCTCACCGCTGCAGTCGCACCGGCGTGGCCTGCCGTTCCCTCAGGGTTCCGATGCTGCGCCGGGCTCGTGACCGTGCCAATGGGCGAGTCCGGAGGCCCTGGGCGCCCGTCCCGATCTCCACGGCGGGATTTCGGTCATGTCGGCGGCCCCTGGCGTTACCTCAGATGGAGGTGCCGCATGGACCTGAGCCTGATCGTCGACGTCGTGATCGTGCTGCTGATCGTCGCTGTGGCGATTTCCATAGCTCGAGCCTGGCGCACCCGCCCCGCCCGAGCCCACCTGACGTCTCTGGATTCTGAGGCGCGAAGCCGCTACCTGGCGGCCTGGGAGCGCATCGAGAAGCGGTTCATGGACGCCCCGGAAGAGGCTGCCCAGGAGGCCGACTCACTCTTGACGGCTTTGCTCGGCGAGAGGGGCCATCCGCTCGGCGCGGATCGCATTCCTTATCAGCTGCGCCAGGCGCGACGGAGGCTGGCCGAGGGGCAGCGGCGCCATCGGACCGAGGACCTGCGCCGCGCGCTCCTCGACTACCGCGCGGTGTTCGACCGCTTCATCGGATCGGAAAAGCGCGAGGACGCCGGCGAAGGCCGCCGCGAGACGGCTTAGCGCAAGCCACGCTCAGCCCTCGGTAAACGTTTTGGCCGTCTCTTCGATCCGCCCCGGCGCCCGCACCGAATAGAGCGCGAAGACCACGACTCCGAAAACGAGCCACGCCAGCACGATCCAGGGCGCGGCGTTGGCGGGCGGCGCCAGCGGGGTGATGCCTAGGCCCCCGAAGTCGATGCCGAAAGCGGCAAGGAGAACCGGGATGAAGATCAACGTGCCCAGGATCGGGACCACGACGTTGAAGATCGGGTTGAGCTCGTCGCGATGCTCGCGCAAGTAGAAGACGAGGTTGCTCAGGTTGGTGAGGATGTAGATCACCACGATGACCAGCGTGGCGACCGTGCCCAACAGCGCGAAAGCGTTGAGCGGCCCATTCAGCGCGAACCCGAGAATCAATGCTACCGCGATCCCGAGCGCCCCCTGCATATGCACCGCGATGTAGGGCGTCTTGTACTGGGGATGCACTTGAGCCAGCGCCCGCGGGAGGATGCCGACGCGGCCTAGCGCGTAGCCGACCCTGGTCGCGGCGTTGGCGCCGGCGTTGGAGTTGGCGAATGCGCTGTTGATGATGGCGAGAAGTACGAGGATCGAGAACGGTCCCCAGACCTTGGATGCGAGCCCGTCCCAGGGGTCGCCGCCGTTGAACGCGAAGAAGCCGTTCTTGGGGTCGGCCGCGACGTTGGGGCCGAAGTAGACCATCGCCCCGTAGTAGCAGATCAAGTAGAAGAGGCCGATCAGAACGCACGAGAGGATGACCGCGCGCGGAAGGGTGCGGCGAGGGTCCCTGGTCTCCTCGGCCAGAGGCACCGAGGCCTCGAATCCGATGAATGCGAGCACCGTGTAGACCATCCCGGCGAACACCGACCCCCATCCGTTGGAGTTGCCCGTGTTGGGGCTGAACACGCTCAGGGTGTTGTTCGAGCCGGCCGCGATGATGAGAGTGATCGCGAGAGCGAGGAAGACCACGATCTCGAACGCGCCCAGGACGACGCCGGCTTCCGTCGAGATGCGGACCCCGCGGTAGACGAGAAACCAAACCCCGATGCCCGCGGCGGCCGCGAACGGGGCCCAGAGCCACGTGGGGGTGCTGAAGTGGTTGGTCAGGAACACCCCGATCACGTTTCCGAAGATCAGGTACAGGAGCGGCGCGACGAGCGGCTCGGCGAGCATGAAACCCCAGGCGACGAAGAAGCCGGCCGCGGGGTGCAGGCCGCGCGCGGCGTACGTGTACAGTCCTCCGGCTGATGGAAGGTGGCGAGCGAGCTGGCCGATGCTGATCGCGACCATGAGGCACGCGACGAGCGCGAGCACCACCGCGAGCGGCGTGGCTCCACCTGCATATGTGACCGCGAAGATGATGGAGAAGGCGACCGCGGCCGCCGGAGCCATGTGGGTGATCGACTGGAAGAGAACCTGCGCAAGGCCGATCGCATCCCTCTGGAGCGTGGGCGCCGTGTCCGCCTGCTGAGAACCACTTGCCATGTGACCCCCTCCCCTGTGGCGCTTTGCCGAAGTTGAGGAAATCGTAGGGTATGGTGCTCGGCAAGATGGTGACGGTCGAGGACGTGCGGCGGTTTGCCATGACGCTGCCCCTTACGACCGAGGGTCTCGTGGGCGGACGTGTGAAGTTTCGGGTCGGGCGCATCGTCTACGTGTCGTTCTCTCGCGACGAGACCGTGATGGGCTTCGCGTTCCCGAAGGACCAGCGGGATTGGCTGGTGGGCGGGGATCCGGCCAAGTTCATGCAGCCCGAAAGAGGTGACCTCCGGTACCACTGGGTGCTCGTCCGGCTCGCGGCGATCGACGAAGAGGAGATGCGCGAGCTGGTCATCGATGCGTGGCGGATGGTCGTGCCCAAACGCGTAGCCGAGGCACACGTTCGATGATTGCGGGCTATAGGGATTTCCTGATTACGAGTGGCGGGGCGTCGGCAGCCTTCATCGGGCTGCTGTTCGTGTCGTTATCGGTTGCGGCGAGCAGAGGTGGCGATCATGCGACCCGGGAGAGGCGGGTAGTCCTCGGCGGCAGCTCCTCCCTGGCCCTCTTCGACATCTTCGTCGTCTCGATTGCATCCCTCCTTGGCGGCGACGGCAACTTCGCGATCGTCAACATTCTCATGGCGTGGGTCGGGTTCTGGGGGGTCAGCAACCTCCTGCCGCGATCGATCAGGGCCGGCAACCGGCGCCGCGCATCGTCCACTCAACGTCGCCTTCGCCACTGCGTCGGTTGGTCTTTACACGATCCAGTTCGTGCTGGGAATTGCTCTGCTGGTCGATATTCAGAGCCAATTCATTCTCCGCGCCTTGCTGTTCACGCTCGTTGCGCTGTACGCCAGCGCCCTGGCCAGGGCGTGGGAGATCGCATGGATCAGGCCGACCGACATCGAGGTATCGGCCGTGCCGGCCGGCAGAGCCGGCGACGCACAAACACGCCGACCGCTGATGGAGCGGTCGAGTAGTGTGGTTTGGTGGACCCGAGGGTGTCTGAGTTCACCACATAGTTCCCTTATGTCGCAAGACATAGTTCTCGCCACCAAGCTCGGAGGTGGCGCATGTCCGCACTCGGTCGCTATATCGTCGACGCCGTTGTCCTTGAACGGCGCAGCCCAACTGAGCTGGCCCGCGATCATGGAATCTCCCGCAGGTGGATTCACAAGCTGGTCAAGAGGTTCAAGGAAGGCGGCTACGCGTCTTTGGCGCCGCGCTCGCGCCGACCACATTCCTGCTCTCACCAGACATCGCCCGACATCCAGGCCAAGGTCCTAGAGCTGCGCCAGGAGCTCGTCGCCGGCGGCCACGATGCTGGGCCCGAGACCATCGCCCATCACCTCCTCGGACGGGTCGAAAAGGTGCCCTCGGTCGCAACCGTGTGGCGAATCCTGAAGCGCAACGGCCTGATTACCCCTCAGCCGCACAAGCGCCCGCGGTCCTCGTTCATCCGATTCGAGGCGAAGCTCCCCAATGAGACCTGGCAGCTGGACTCGACTCCTTGGCAGCTCGCCGACGGCAGCCCGGTTGAGATCCTGAACTTCCTCGACGACAAATCCCGAGTCGCCCTCGCCTCAACCAGCTTTCCTACCCTCAAGGCCTCCGACGTCGTCAGGGTCTTCTATTCAGCTTCGAATACGTTCGGGCTTCCGGCCTCCCTCCTCAGCGACAATGCCGCCGTCTTCACCGCCAGGTCACGCGGCGGCAAAGTTCTGCTCGAGCTGGAGACGGAACGCTTGGGCATCCTCTTCAAGCACTCGACGCCGTATCACCCTCAGACCTGCGGCAAGGTCGAGCGCTTTCACCAAACCCTCAAACGTTTCCTCCGCAAGCAGCCGGCAGCCCATTCCTTATCTGAGCTTCAGTTTCAGCTCGACGCCTTTCGCGAGTACTACAACAGCCGCCGGCCACACCGAGCTCTCAATCGCCAGACACCAATCACCGTCTTCAACTCACTCATCAAAGCCCGACCCACCACCCAGCAACCTGCGGCTACCGACCACCGCGTTCGCCGCGACAAAATCGACTCCTTCGGCAAGGTAACCCTTCGCTACCTCGGCAGATTGCGACACATTCCGGTCGGAACCGCCCACAAGAACCGCAGAGTTCAACTCCTCGTCGCCGGGCCCGACGTCCGCATCCTCACCGACGACGGCGAGTTGATCCGTGCTTTGACTCTCGACCCCACTCGCAACTACCAGCCGCTCGGCGGACGTTGGCCAGCGCACAATGTCTTGCCACAGGCGAGAACTATGTCCTGAGAGAGGACATTGGTGGACCCGAGGGGATTCGAACCCCTGACCTCGTGAGTGCGATTCACGCGCGCTCCCAACTGCGCCACGGGCCCACGTCTTTAGGCGAAAGGCCAGTATAGACCCGGAACAATCGGGCCCCCGCGGGCGATTCCTATACTCGCCCCATGTCGTTCCTGTTCAAAAGCAAGCGCGTGCCCGACGGCGTGGATCCCGC
>MNES01000089.1 GCA_001917815.1 Chloroflexi bacterium 13_1_40CM_65_17
GAGGGTGGTTGGCAGGTGATCAAGGCGGGACGCGAGTTCCGATTCCTTCCGCCGGATCGGCTGGTGATGCGAAGGGCGCGCGGACCCGGAATGCGCTGGGCCGCTTAGGCCGTCCTGCTCCTAACGGCGCTCAGCTCAGCCTCCGTAGGCGGCGCCGTCTCCCTCACCCCCGGGTCAATCTGCACGGGCCAGCCGGTGTGCTCGCGCACTTCGTCAACCGTATGACCTGGATGAACAGTCGCAACGTACGCCTCCCCGCCCCCCTCGGGAAACCGAAGAACACAGAGCGTCGTGATGATCGCCACCGGTCCTCCGCCGAGGATGCCGTTCCGCTTGCGCCAGCCGGGCGAGCCGTCGCCGTAGCCCGGCGATGTAACAAAGGACACACGGTCGACTAGCCGCCGCCGCTCGTGGTTCATCAGGGTCACCCAGCGCCGGCTGAGGATGGCGATGTCGGCCCCACCCCCACTCCCCGGCAGCTTGACCTTCGGCTTCGCGGGATCGCCGACGTATGAGGTGTTCAGGTTGCCGAAGCGATCCACCTCGGCCCCGCCGATGAATCCCAGGTCGACCTGGCCCTGCGCCATGAGCGCCATCACGTTGGACATCCGTGTTGCCCACAGGGCGCCGGCGACGTTTGGCGGGTCGCCCATGGTGCCAAGAAAGGCGCCGGCCGGGCGATCGCGCATGAGCCCGACCTCGAACAGCCCTCGCGCGTTGGGCGCGTGCGTGCTTATAGCGACCGCGTACGCGAGGATCGGCAGCCGCATGCCGACGAACACGACGTCGCCGTCGCGGATCTCTCGTGAGGCCACGGCCACCATCAGCTCCTGCTCGGTGTAGGCACCATTACTCATTGCCAAAGTCCGCCGGCGCCGAGTACTGGTGGTGGTGGATCCGCAATGAGTCGACGTCCACGCGCTCGAGATAAGTGGCGCGGTCCGGCACGTCCAGGACCCAGCGCTCCAGCCACTCCGCGAAACCATCCGCGGTGCGCGATTGCTCGGCGTAGCCGGCGTAGAACGCGTGGTCGCGTTTGAAATGACCCTGCACCGGCGATGGGTGCGCGCCCCCTGGCTCGTGCACTACCGCTAGGACCTTTGTCTCGGGAAAGAGGATGCGGTTCGGGTCGCTGAGTGTGACGCTGTCGTCGACGAGCTCCTCGCAGGTGATGATCACCACGCCTGCGGCCAGCCCCGCCTCCTCGGTGATCCCGAGCGGACCCCAGGCATGCGCGCGACCCTCGGCATCGGCTCGCTGCACGTGCACGATCGCGATATCCGGACGGACAGCGCCGACATGCACCATGCCAAAGCCGATCGACAGCGTGGGGTTGGTCCGCAGGATATCGCTGCCGAGCAGCGTTCGCGTCGGAAGACTGGGCACGTTCCAGGCCGCGGCCCACAGCGCGAGCGAGATCGAGAAGTTGGAATGGTCGTACACCTCGATCGCATTGGGGACGCCCTGCTCGCAGGCGCGGCGGTAGCAGTGGCCGAGTCCTTCCGACACGTTGCCCACCCACGCCGCGGCCACGCGCCGCACGCACCCGGCGCCGATCAGCTGATCGAACAGCGCGTCGGATATCGGTCCGACGAGCTCGAGGTCCCGGCGCCTCTGGCGAATCAGCTCATGGCCTGCTGCGAAAGGGATGAGCGGTTCGAGCGACGTGCCCATAGCTACAGTCGATCCATCGGGTACGAAACGCTCGATGGCCTCGGCCATGGTCATCACCTTGCCGCTCACTCCGGTCAAGTTACCTTGTGGGAATGGGCGTGAGAATCGAGCCGTGGGGCGAAGGCGACCTGCCTCTGCTCGAAAAGCTGCTCGGCGACCCGGCGATGACAGAGCATCTCGGTGGATCCGAGACACATGAGCAGCTCGTCGAACGCCAGAAGCGATATGAGCGGCTATCGGAATCTGGCACGGGTCGTTGCTTCAAGATCGTCGACGACGCAACCGGCGATGCTGTCGGCAGCGTCATTTACTGGGACCGACCATGGCGCGGCGACGACGTATATGAGATCGGGTGGTCAGTTCTCCCGCCGTTTCAGGGACGCGGTCTTGCGGGCAAAGGAACCGCCCTCGCGATCGAGATGGCGAGATCCGAAAAGAAGCATCGGTTCCTCCATGCCTTTCCATCGGTCGACAACCAGCCATCGAACGCGATCTGCCGCAAGCTTGGGTTCACGCTGATCGAGGAGACCGAGTTCGAGTACCCGAAGGGCAGCTTCATGCGATGCAACGACTGGCGCCTGGACCTTTTCGGGTCGAACTAAAGACCGAGCGACTCCACGTATGAGCGGTGGTTGCGCTCGAGCTCGGCCATCGAGTCGCCGCCGAACTTTTCCAGGAATGCGTCGGCGAGCGTGAGCGCCACCATGGCCTCACCAATCACCCCGGCCGCCGGAACCACGCACACGTCACTCCGCTCGTAGTGAGCCTCGACCTTCTCCTTGGTCTTGAGGTCGATGGACTGCATGGGCTTTTTCATGGTCGATATGGGCTTGATGGCGACGCGCAGGTCGATCGGCTCACCGTTGGTCACGCCGCCGGTGAGGCCGCCCGCGCGGTTGGTGAGGTGGCGGAACTTTCCGTCCTCGTAATCGATCTGGTCGTGGAACTCCGAGCCCGGTCGCGCCGCGCCCTCGAAGCCGGCACCGAATTCGACGCCCTTGATGGCGTTGATCGACAGAACGGCTTGCGCGAGGCGGCCGTCGAGCTTGCGGTCCCAGTGCACGTAGCTGCCGAGACCAGGCGGAACGCCGCGCGCGATGATGCGGAAGGTTCCGCCGAGCGTGTCGCCTCTCTCGGCCACCTCGTCGATGTCGGCGACCATTCGCCGTGAAGCATCAGGATCGGGGCAGCGCACCGGCGATGCCTCGATCTCCTCGACCGTGATCGTGTCGGGATCGACCCCTCCGAATCCGATGTCGGTGCGGCCGATCGACTGCGTGAAGCTGAGAATCTCGACCCCAAAATGACCGAGCAGCTTTCGCGCCACACCACCGGCGGCGACGCGGGTGGCCGTTTCGCGAGCCGACGAGCGTTCCAAAACGTTGCGAACGTCCGTGTGGCCATATTTCAAGGCGCCCGCCAGGTCGGCATGTCCAGGTCGCAGCCTCGTGATCGGCTTGGGCGCGAAACCCTCCGTAGAAGCGGTCATCTCGGCGGTCCAGTTGACGTGGTCCTTGTTCTCGAGCACGAGGGTCACCGGGCTGCCGATGGTGAAGCCACCGCGTACGCCGCTGGCGATCCGCGCGAAGTCGGTCTCGATCTTCTGCCGCCCGCCGCGCCCGTGGCCGCCCTGCCGGCGGGCGAGATCCTTACGCAGGTCGTCCTCGGAGATCGCCAGCCCGGCCGGCAGCCCTTCGATCACGACCGTCAGCTGCGGGCCGTGTGATTCGCCGGACGTCAACCATCGAAGCATTTGAGGCGATGATAAGACCCGCCGGTACGCATGCCAGAGCACACGCCCCTCTCCCCACCCCTTCCCCCGACGGGGGGAGGGAGGATTCTTAAAGCCGCCCTCTTCGACGTCGGCGGCACACTGTGGCCCAACTCGTGGCCGCTTCGGGCCACGGACGGCGATGGCCGGCGGGCAAGAGTCGGTCACGCCCTCCCCACCCTTCCCCGCCCGACGGTGGAGGCGCTCGTGCTGGACCTCATCGAAAAGAGCCGCCTCGGCGACGAGGCCAGCACTATCTCGACGGAGCTGCGCGTCGGCGTCGACGCCGACACCCTGGTGACGGGCTGTCTGAACTACCTCGGCCTCGACGCTTCTGAGAACACGGTGGCGCGTGTACGGCGGGCCATGGCCCTGCCCGTCCACGACCGGTTGCGGCCACTGCCGGGAGCCATCGAGCTGCTGGCCGAGGCCCACGAGCTCGGGCTGCGCACCGTGATCGCCAGCAACACCTACTGGCGCGACGCCGACAGCTATTGGGAAGATTTCAAGCTGCTCGGCATGGCCGACCACGTCGATGCCATCGTCACGTCCAACGATGCCGGCCATCTCAAGCCACACCCCGCCGTTTTCGAGATGGCGATCCGGGCGTCGGGCGCTGAGCCGGCTCGCTGCGTCGTCATCGGCAACAAGGAGGAGAACGACATCCTTCCCGCGCTCGCGCTCGGGATGCGCGCGATCCTGGTCCATCCGGACGATCCCGTGCCGGCGTCGAGCCGCGCCCACGCCGTCGCCCCCGACCTCTGGGAGTGCGCCAGGGCCCTCAGGGCTATGCTCGAAGCGCCTTGAGGCATGAGGTAGAGCGCCCAGTCGACCGGCACGTGGTGGCCCTGGAGGTGAATGGAGAGCGGACCGAGCTCCTGCTGCCCGTGCACAAGACTCTTCTCGAGGTGCTGCGAGAGGACATGCAGCTCACCGGCACCAAGCACGGATGCGAGCTTGGCGAGTGCGGCACGTGCACTGTCCTCGTCGACGGGAAGCCGGAGCTGAGCTGCCTTCTCCTTCCGATCCAGATCGAGGGGCGCGCTGTAACAACCGTCGAAGGGTTGGCTAGCGGATCACGGCTGCATCCGCTCCAGCAGGCCTTCGCCGAGCTTGGCGCCGCCCAGTGCGGCTATTGCACGCCCGGCATCCTGCTCGCGTCGAAGTCATTGCTGGATACCAACCAGCGGCCCACGCGCGATGAGATCCGCGAGGCATTGGCCGGCAATCTTTGCCGCTGCACGGGCTATATGAAGATCCTCGAAGCAATAGAGCTGGCGGCCGAGAGGATGTCGACGCATTCGCCTTCCCCGCTTGCGGGGAAGGAAGGGATGGGGAGGATCAGTGACCGATAACGGCCGATACGCAGTCATCGGCAAACCGCTCCCCAAGGTCGACGCTGCTTCGCGCGTGACCGGACAGGCGGTCTACGCAGACGACATGCTCCTTCCTCGCACTCTGCACTGCCGCATTCTTCGCAGCCCGCATCCGCACGCCCGCATCGTGTCGATCGACACGTCCGCGGCGCGCCGCATGCCAGGCGTCCATGCGGTGATCACGGGCGCGGACCTGCCGATCAAGTTCGGCATCCTGCCCGTCACCCAGGACGAACGCGCGCTGGAGCACGAGAAGGTGCGTTACGTGGGAGATCCAATCGCCGCCGTTGCCGCGACCGACGAGGAGATTGCCGCCGCCGCCTGCGACGCGATCGCCGTCGAGTACCAGGTGCTCGAACCGGTCATGTCCATCGACGCCGCGCTGGGGCGTCCAAAAGACGAGCGCATTCAGGACTACGGCGGACCCAACAACATCCACAAGCTGGTCGCGCTGGAATTCGGCGACGTGGACGGAGGGTTCGCGCGCGCCGACCACGTCCGCGAGGACGTCTTCTTCTTCCAGGGCAACACCCACCTCCCGATGGAGCAGCACAGCGCCGTCGCGACCTACATCGACGGAAAGGTCACGCTGTGGTCCTCGACCCAGGTCGTCCACTACGTGCACCGCGCCCTGGCCAAGGTCCTGGAGCTGCCCATGAATCGCATCCGGGTCATCGGCGCCGCGCATGGCGGCGGGTTCGGAGGCAAGACGGATCCCTTCGCTCACGAGATCATCGTCGCCAAGCTCGCCATGATCACCGGGCGCCCGGTCAAGTGCACCCTCACGCGCGAGGAAGTCTTCTACGCGCATCGCGGCCGCCATCCCGTGCTGATGTGGGTGCGCACCGGCGTGACCAGCGACGGGCGAATCACGGCCATGCACTTCAAGAGCGCACTCGATGGCGGCGCCTACGGCTCTTACGGCGTCGCCTCTACCTTTTATACAGGCGCCCTGCAGACGGTCACGTATGACATCCCCGCATACCGCTTTGAGGGCTGCCGGGTGTTCACCAACAAGCCGCCGTGCGGACCCAAGCGCGGCCACGGCACGCCCCAACCGCGATTCGCAATCGAGCTGCACCTGGAGAAGATCGCGCGTGACCTTGGCATCGACCCCGTGGAGATGAAGCGCGCCAACTTCGTCAAGCCGATGACGCGCACCGTGAACTGGATGCGCGTCACCTCGTGCGGCCTAGAAGAATGCACGGAGCTCGTGATGAAGGCATCGGGCTATCGCGAGCGCGAGCGGCGGTCGGGCCGCGGGATGGGATTTGCCATCTCGTCTTATCTCTCGGGCGCGGGGACCGCCATCTACTGGAACGACATGCCGCACTCAGAGGTGCAGATCAAGGTCGACCGGGGTGGCGTGACCGCGTACTGCGGCGCGATGGACATCGGCCAGGGCTCAGACTCGGTGCTCGCTGCCGTCGTCGCCGAGGAGCTGGGGCTGCAGCCGAAAGACATCCGGCTCGTCACGGCCGACACCGACACGACGCCGATCGACCTCGGCTCGTACTCGTCCCGCGTCACGTTCATGGCCGGCAACGCCGCCCTGGAGGCGGCGCGCAAGATGCGCGCTCTGCTCGTCGAGGCCGTCGAGGCGAGCGGACGCAAGTACGAAGAGGTCAGCTTCGAGGAAGCCAGCGTGCTCGCCGAGGCGCGCTTCGGCACTCTCACCACCGCCGGGAGCTATACGCCGCCGAAGATCGCAGGCCCCTACAAGGGATCCGGCGTGGGACCCAGCCCCGCATACAGCTACTCCGCGTGCGTCGTTGATCTCGACGCCGACCCGCGCACGGGGCTCATCCACCTCAACAAGGTGTGGATCGCGCACGACGTCGGCCGCGCGATCAACCCCCTCCTGGTCGAAGGCCAAGTGGAAGGCAGCGTGTACATGGGCCTCGGCGAAGCGCTGATGGAAGAGCAGACGTTCCGCAAAGGCCTGCACAAGTGGCCGTCGATGCTCGAGTACAAGTCGCCGACCTTCCTCGACATGCCGGACGTCGAAACCTTCATCGTCGAGACCAACGATCCGGAGGGGCCGTACGGCGCGAAGGAAGCCGGCCAGGGTCCGCTGCTGCCGGTGATCCCGGCGGTGAACGCGGCCGTTTTCGACGCGCTCGGTATCTGGGTCGACGAGGTCCCGGTAACGCCCGAGAAAATCGTTGAGGCGCTGCGCCGCAGGGACAAGGGCGAGCCGCCTCGATATGGACCGCAGCGCTTCCCCGAAATCCCTTACCCGCCAACCATCAAGGTCGACCCACCGCCTAGGGATCTGGACCGTGCTGCGGCTGCCTCGATTTAAGTACCTGCGCCCGAAAACGGCGCGAGAGGCCGCGCAGATGGCATCGGACCTCGGCCCTCGCGCGATGTTCGTCGCGGGTGGGACGGATCTCTTCCCGAAATTGAAGCGGCGGCAGTTCGAGGTCGATGCGCTGATCGGGCTCGACTTTCTTCCGCGCACGATTCATCGCGGTGACGATGAGACCATCGTGGATGCTGGCGTCACTCTGGCTTCGGCTTCGTCCAGCGCGGAGCTGCGCGGTGACTACCCGGGCTATGCGGAGGCGGCCGGGCTTGTTTCGTCGCCACCCCTTCGCAACGCCGGCACGATCGGCGGCAACCTCTGCGTGGACACGCGATGCAACTACTACGACATGACATACGAGTGGCGAAAGGCCGCTGGATTCTGCATGAAGAAGGACGGGGACATCTGCCTCGTCGCGCCGAGCAGCTCGCGATGCTGGGCGGTCTCGTCGTCGGACACGGCGCCGATGGCGATCGCGCTGGGTGCGCTCGTCACGCTCGCCGGACCCAACGGCGATCGCGAGCTGCCGGTCGCCGCGCTTTATAAAGACGACGGCATCGACTACATGGCCAAGCAGCCGAGCGAGGTCGTCACGTCACTGCAGCTCCATGCGGCCGGCGCGACCAGGACCGCCTACGTGAAGCTGCGGCGCAGAGGGTCGATCGATTTTCCGATCGCGGGCGCGGCAGTCGCGCTCCGGCTGGACGGTCCACTGGTGACCAGCTGCCGCATCGTCCTCTCAGCCGTCGCCTCCCATCCGCTCGAGGCGGCCGAAGCCGGCGAGTTCATGATCGGCAGGCGGGTTGACGAGGAATCGGCCAAGGCCGCGGCGGAGATCGCCGCCAAGCCGGCCAAGCCTTTGGACAACGCCGATCTGAGCCATTTCTGGCGCAAACGTATGGTCCGGGTGGTCGTCGAGCAGGCCCTGAAAAGAGCCGGCGATCGGTAATTGCTGCTCGACCGTTAAGCTTCTAGGTCGTTACCGGAAAAATGATGTGGTTTCAGAACCGCCAATCGGGACAGGGAATGGTGGAGTACGCCCTCATTCTCGCACTGGTCGCGCTGATTGTGATCGTCGCACTGATCGCGACAGGCGGGCAACTGATCAACCTTTTCTCGAACATCAGCAAGACTATGTGCAGCTACCACGTGGGGTGCTGATTCGGTCGAAGTCTCGTCAGTACGCCCAGGGTCTCGTCGAATACGCCCTCATCCTCGCCCTGGTCGTCGTGATCGTTATCATCGCCCTGGTCTTGACGGGCGGGCAGGTCGGGAATCTCTATTCAGACATCATCACAAACATTTGCCGAGCTCGCCTGGGCTGCTGAGCGTCTAGTCACCTCGCGCGGCTGCTGCAGCGTCAGCCGCCCGAGCCGCCCTTTCCCTTACAGCTTCCATGTCTCGGCGCGCCAGAGCTTCCGCGGGAAAGAGCGCGCCCGTAAGACCCACGGCCTTGACGCCGAGCCGAAGGTAAGCCGGAATTTGCTCGATCTCGACGCCGCCCGACGCCCACAGCGGCACGCCGCCCATCGGCCCCAGAAGCGATTTGATGTAATCAGGTCCACCCACCGGACCGACGGGGAAGATCTTGACCAGGTTCGCGCCGGCGAGCCGCGCGTGATAGATCTCGGTCGGGGTGAGCGCCCCGAGGACGCACAGGACGTCCTCCTTCCGACACGCGTCGGCGACCTCTGGCAGCAGCACGGGCGTGACTATGAAGTCCGCCCCGGCCTCTTTGGCGTCCCCGACCGCGCCAGGGTCCCAAACCGTGCCGACTCCGATCGGAATCTTTCCCAGCGTGGTGCCTATGAGACCTCGGACGATCTCGTACCAGGAAGGCACGGTGGTCGTGACCTCGATCGTTCCGATGCCGCCCTCGATGGCGGCGAGGCAAGCCTGGAAGGCGGCGTCGGCGTCGTCGGTGCGTATGACCCCACAGAGCCCAGTCGGAAAGACACGATCGATGCTCTTCACGCCCTCCGAAGGATAGAACCTCCCCACCCCGGCCCTCCCCACTGCCTCCCCGCTCCGCGGGGAGGGTGGCGCGCTCGCGGAGCGAGCGCGCCGGGTGGGGCGGAGCGAGCGCGCCGGGTGGGGCGGAGCGAGCGCGCCGGGTGGGGCGGAGCGAGCCCGCCGGGTGGGGAGGTTCACGCCTGAAAAGCGGCGGTTGTACAGTAGTACATACGTATGACCGGGGCCACTGCTACCGAGAGCACCCGAGATCAAATCATCCATGCAGCAGCCGATTCGCTGCTCGAAAACGGCTACTCCGGAACCAGCGTCCGCTCCATCGCCTCCAGGGCCGGCGTCGCCATCGGCAACCTCCAGTACTGGTTTCCGACCAAGTCCGAGCTCCTGGTCGAGGCTTGGCGCTACCTCACCGCCCACTCGGTCGAGGAGCTGCGCACGGCCCTCAACCAGCTCACCGACCCGCTCGAGGTCCTCGAGATCGGGGTCGAGTCGCTGTGGGACTCTCTGCGGCGCCTGGGCGACATCCAGCTCGCGGCGTTCGACCTCCTGGTACAGGCGCCCCGGACCGAGCGGCTCCGCGCCTACCTGCCCGAGCTCTTCACCAGGTACCGCGAGGTCATCCAGGAGCAGCTCGACCGCCTCGAGGCTGACGGCCGGATCCGGCTCACCGTGCCGCGCGAGGTGCTGGTCCCGCTGGTGCTCAACACAGTCCTGGGCTTCGGCCTGTACTACGTCGTGACCCGCGATGACGAATCCTGCGTCCGAGCACTGTCCGCCTTCCGCCAACTGGCGGGCACCCTGATCGAACCCGTATGAGCGTTCAGGCACCCGATCGAGAGCTCGACCGGCTCGAGGGCCTGTGGGCAGACGGCCTTTCCGAGTCATACCGGTCGTACCTGGAGGCTGTGAGCGATTACGAGGCCGACGCCCAGCCCAAGCTGGCACTGGCTGCAGCGCTGATCGAGGCCGGCGTCCGGCTGCAGGGTCTCGGCGGACGCGCGGCTCCCGCGCCCACGCTGCTGATGGGCGACCTCTGCCTGGCGCGCGCCTCCCGGTTGCTCGCGGACGCTGCAAGCCTGGCCGTCCAGGTGGCGTTTGCGCGCGCGATCGAAGGACTCTCCGCCGCAGCTGCGTCGGGGAGCCCGAGCCGGCCCGTTCGCGAGCTGCTCCTCAACGCATTCACGGCCACCGCATGATCTCCGGGCGGCTGCGGTTCGAAAGTTCGCACGCCACTGAATTCGTCGACATCACTAAAAGGTTGCGCGACGCGGTGCAGGAATCGGGCCTTCGGACCGGGCGCGTGTACCTGCAGTCGCTGCACACGACTCTTGGCCTGGCCATCAACGAAAATGAGCCCCTGCTCCTCCGCGATTTCCAGCATCTTCTCGAGCGCCTGGCGCCAGGCGATGCGGGCTATGAGCATGATGACTTCGAGCGGCGCTTCGAAATTTCCGTCGACGAGCCGGTGAACGGCCACGCGCACTGCCGGCAGCTGCTGCTCACAGGTTTCGCAACCCTGCTGGTCGAGGACGGCAAGCTCGTCCTCGGGCGCTGGCAATCGGTGTTCGCGGTCGAGCTCGACGGCCCGCGACATCGCCAGGTGGCGATGCAGATGGATGGTGCCTTCTCACCTCCCCACCAACCTCTGGGGTCCCCGCGCCGAAGGCGCGGGAGCGGCCAAAGCGCCGGGTGGGGAGACACAAGCGACGGAAGTCGCGAGGCACGCCTCGTCGAGGCCGAGCTGATGCGGCAGCTCATGGTCGACCCGGACCCGGTGGCGGCGCCCATGCGGCGGCTCATGGAGGCCGGCGGCAAACGCCTGAGACCCAAGCTCGTACAGCTCACATCGCAGATCGGCCCGCGCCACGACCCGCTCCGTGCCGCAGAGCTTGCGGCCGCGGTGGAGCTTCTGCACAACGCGACCCTGATTCACGACGACTACGTCGACGAATCGACCTACCGCCGCGGCCGGCCGACGGTCGCAGCCGAGGAGGGCGCGGAGCGAGCGATCGCTGTCGGCGACTATTACTTCGCGAAGGCGACGCGATTGATCGCCGAGATCGGCATCAATGGCGTGACGTCGACGATGGCCCAGGCGATAGAGGCGATCTGCGCATCGCAGATCGACGACGTCGCCTTGCGGGGCGCGTTCCCCGGCGACCACGACTCGTACCTCCGCGTCGTGCGCGGAAAAACGGCAGCGCTGTTCGCTGCGGCGTGCGCGTCGGGCGCGCTTCTGTCGGAGGCCCCATCAGAGGTCGTCGAGGCGCTCCGGCGTTATGGCGACCTTCTCGGGGTCGCTTTCCAGATGGCCGACGACATGGTGGACTTCAGCCCGAGCTCCGGCAAACCTGTCGGCCTGGACATCCGGCAGCGCGTGCTATCGCTGCCACTGATCTACGCGGCGGAAGACCGCGAGGTTGGGACCGAGGTGCGGCGCCTGCTGTCGGGGGCGCTCGGCGACAAGGAAGTGGGGCGAGTGGTGGAGCTGGTCACCTCGAGCGAGGCGCTGCGCCGGGTCGGCGACGAGGCGCGCGGCCTGGTCGATGCGGCTCTTCGCGAGCTGGAATCGGTCGAGCTCGACGGCCTTCGTCCCACTCTGGTGAGCCTCGCGCGTTCAGCGGTCGACCGGGAGTCCTAGCGAGTGTGGCTAGCGCCCGCCCGCCACGATGCTGACCGTCCCGGCGGCAAGTCCAGAACGGTGGACACTAGCCCAGCCGGCGGCGATCGCTAGCGCTTCCAGCTCCTCCGCCGTCCGATACGAGTCAACGGTGTCGCTGAGGTAGCGGTACGCGGCAGGCTCGCCGGAAAGCGCACCGCCGATCGCAGGCAGCAGGGTTTTCAGGTACACGCGATACGCCGCGCCGATCGGCCCTCTTGGCGGGCGCACAAACTCCAGAACCACCGCGCGGCCCTCGGGCTTGACCACGCGAAGCATTTCGCGCAGGCCTCTCACCGGATCGGCGAGGTTGCGCAGGCCAAACGCGATCGTGCTCGCGTCGAAAGTCGCTTGGTCGAACGGAAGGTTCAGCGCATCTCCATCGGTGAACTCCACGCCGGGGTGCTCGTGACGGGCGACCTCGAGCATCCGGGGGCTGAAGTCCAGGCCGACCACGCGCCCGCTCGGCCCCGCGATTCGAGCCAGCTGAGCGGTCAGCTTTCCCGAGCCGCACGCGACGTCGAGAGCGGATCCGCCGGGCTTGAGCCCGGTCGCCCGCGCCGCCCGGCGCCGCCAACCCCCATCTGTGCCGGCTGACAGCACCGTGTTGACGAGGTCGTAGCGCCGCGCGATGCGATCGAACATCGAGCGGACGGCCTGCGGGTCGCGTTCTGACAGGAGCTAGATCCTCTGCCAGATCGAAGCGATTCCCTGGCCGACCCCGATGCACATGGTCGCCAGCCCGTATTCGGCATCGCGGTGGCCCATCTCGCGCACCAGCGTTCCCACCAGCCGCGCACCGCTGCTTCCCAGTGGATGGCCCAGCGCGATCGCGCCGCCGTTGACGTTGACCTTCTCCTCATCGAGTCCAAGCAGCCGCATGCACGCGAGCGACTGCGAGGCGAAGGCCTCGTTGAGCTCGACTATGTCGATGTCCGACGTCTGCAGCACCGCTTTCTCCAGTGCCTTCATAGACGCCGGCACGGGGCCGATCCCCATGTAATCCGGATGGACTCCCGCAGGTGCGGCCGCGACCAACCGCGCCAGCGGCTGCAGCTTGCGCTCATGCGCTTTGCTTTCGGACATCAGCACGAGCGCGGTCGCACCGTCGTTGAGCGGCGACGAGTTGCCCGCGGTGACCGAGCCATTTTCGGCGAACGCGGGCTTGAGCCTCGCCAGCGCTTCGAGCGACGTGTCCGCCCGCGGTCCCTCATCCTCTGTGAGACGCACCGCCTCGCCTTTGCGCTGGGGCACCAAAACGGAAACGATCTCTTCGGCGAGCCTCCCCGATTTCTGCGCGACAACCGCGCGCTGGTGGCTGCGAAGCGCAAATGCGTCCTGGTCCTCGCGCGACACCTCGTACTTCTGCGCGACGCGCTCGGCGGTCTCCCCCATCTGCAGCGTTCCGTACCTCTCGGCCATCTTCGGGTTGACGAGCCGCCAGCCGAGAGCTGTGTCGTATGCGGTCTGCGGGCCTCGCGGAAACGCTCCATCCGGCTTGGGCATCACCCATGGCGCGCGGGTCATGCTCTCGACGCCGCCGGCGATCACGATCTCGGCAGCGCCGGTCTGGATTTCACGGGCGGCGGCGATGGTTGCCTGCATGCCCGACCCGCACAGTCGGTTCACGGTCTGCCCCGGCACCTCGACCGGAAAGCCTGCGAGCAGGAGCGCCATGCGCGCGACATTGCGGTTGTCTTCGCCCGCGCCGTTCGCGCAGCCGAGAATCACGTCCTCCACCTCGGCCGGTTTGACGCGCGCGCGCTCGCACACTTCCTTGAGCACGATCGCGGCGAGGTCGTCAGGCCGCACGTCCTTCAGCTGGCCGCCGTACCGACCCATCGGCGTGCGCGCGGTCGCGACGATCACCGCCTGCCGGAGCTCTGTCATCCCCTCTCCTCCTCGGGGGGAGGGTTGGGGAGAGGGGCGTGAGCTGGCATCACGGCTTCTTAGAACGTCGCGCGAGGAATGCCTGCACGCCTTCGGCGAACTCCGGGCTCGCCACCTGGGCCTCCTGCAGGTACGACTCGAACTCCAGCGCCTCCTCGAAGCTCGACTCGAGCGCGTGAACGACCGCGCGCTTCGCCCCGGCAAGCGCCTGAGGAGGCTGCGACGCGAGATGGTTCGCGAGCTCGCGCACCTCTGCCTCGAGGCGCTCTGCCGGCACAAGCCGGTTGATGACTCCGAGTCGGTGAGCGTCTGCCGCCGAGAGAGGCTTGCCGGTGAAAAACATCTCGTAAGCGACGCCGGTGCCCGCCAATCGCGGCAGCAGCCAGCTGACGCCGCCGTCGGGCGCCAGGCCGATATTGATGAAGGCTTCCAGGATGTATGCCTCCGGCACCGCGATTCGGATATCGCACGCAAGCGCATAGCTGGCGCCGATGCCGGCCGCAGGGCCGTTCAGAGCCGCGATCACCGGCTTCGGCATCGTGCGGAGGCGCGTGAGCATCGGCATGTACTCGGTGCGCAGCACGTTGCCAACGTCTTCCGGGGTCCGCATGCCTGCGCCCTCGACGGAAAGCTCGGTGACGTCCGCGCCCGAGCAGAATGCGCGGCCGGTTCCCGTCAGGACCACGACGCGAATCGCATCGTCGCGCTCGACCTGCTTGATCGCCTCGCCCAGCTGCTTTCGCGTCAGCGCCCCGATCGCGTTCATCTTTTCGGGACGGTTGAGCTGGATCAGTCCAACGCCTTCGTGGACGTGGACATTGACGTGAACCTCGACTTCGGTCGCCATCTCCTACCTGCCTTTGAACACGGCTTTTCGCTTTTCGAGGAAAGCCCGCATGCCTTCCTTCTGGTCCTCGGTCGAGAACAGGAAGTAGAAACTCTTGCGCTCGGCCACCAACCCTTCGGCCAGGGGTGACTCGAACGCTTTCAGCACCGACTCCTTGGCCATGCGCAGCGCCAGCGGGGCTTTCTCGGCGAGCTGGCGTGCGATGCGCTTGGCAACCTCGATCGTCATCTCCGCCGGCACGACCTTGTTGACGACGCCCAGCTCTTGGGCACGGCGCGCCGTCACGGGCGCCCCCGTCAGTACGGTCTCCATGGCCGCGTACTTGCCCGCCGTGCGCGGCCATCTCTGCGTGCCGCCGGCGCCGGGGATGATGCCGAGGTTGATCTCCGGCTGGCCGAATCGCGCCGAGTCGCCGGCGATGATCAGGTCGCACATGAGCGCGAGCTCGCAGCCGCCGCCGAGAGCGTAGCCGTTGACGGCGGCGATGAGCGGCTTGGTGAACGCCGCGATGCCGGCCCAACGGCCGGTCTGGTCGCGGTGAAGCTGCTCGACGGCGGTGCGCTCGGCCATGTCGCTGATGTCGGCCCCGGCGGCGAAAACCTTCGGCCCGCCGGTGAGGACCACCGCTCGCACGCGGTCATCCACGTCGAGCTCGCGCAGGGCCTGGTTGACCTCGCCGACCAGCTCCGGGCTGAGTGCGTTCAGGACCTTGGGCCGGTTCAATGTGACGGTCGCGATGAGCGGTTCGACATCAACCAGGATGTGCTCGTAAGCCATCGCGCCTATGATCGGCCATATGGGGACGGCCAGGCTGAGGGACTCCTACGGGCGAATCGCGGACGACCTCCGGATCTCGATCACGGACCGCTGCAACTTCCGCTGCATCTACTGCATGCCGGCGGAAGGTCTGAAATGGCTCAAGCGGGACGACCTCCTCAGGTTCGAGGAGATCGCGCGGCTGGCCCGGCTGTTCGTCGAGCGCTACGGCGTGCGGACGATCCGCATCACGGGCGGCGAGCCGCTGGTTCGGATCAAGGTCGAAGAGCTCGTGGGCATGATCAACGACATCGACCCCACGCTCGACATCACGATGACCACCAACGGCGTGCTCCTGCGCGAGAAGGCGCGGCTCCTCAAGGACGCCGGACTGAAACGCATCAACATCTCGCTCGACACCCTGCACATGGACCGCTTCCATGAGATCGCCCGCAGCGACGCCTTTGGGCGCGTCATGGACGGCATCCAGGCGTCGCGGGAAGCGGGCTTGTGGCCGATCAAATTGAACATGGTGGTCATGAAGGGCAAGAACGACGATGAAGTCGTCGACTTCGCCCGCCTGGCGCGCGAACAGGGCTACGAGGTTCGCTTCATCGAGTTCATGCCGCTGGACGGCGACAACATCTGGACCAACGAGCAGGTGGTGCCCAGCCTCCGGATCCAGGAACAGATCGAGGACCTGTTCCCGCTCAGGCCGGTTGCGGACCCCCGCCCGGGGCCCGCGACACGTTACAAGTTCGCCGACGGTTCGCCCGGAGGCATCGGCTTCATCTCCTCGGTGAGCCAGGCGTTCTGCACCACATGCAACCGCATCCGGCTCACTGCCGAGGGGGGCCTGCGCACCTGCCTGTTCTCGCTCCAGGAGACGCCGCTGCGCGACCTCATACGCTCGGGAGCTTCCGACGACCACCTCGGTCGCGTGATCGAGACGGCTATATGGCGGAAGGAAGAGGGCCACCTGATCAACCAACCGGGGTTCATCAAGCCGGCCAAGAACATGTCCCAGATCGGGGGATGATTCCTCCCTACGTAAGCTAGCGGCGATGATCCGCCCGGAAGAAGCACAGCGCCCCTATACCGTCACCGAGCTCGCCAATGAGATCAGGCGCGAATTGCGCCCGCTCACCGCTTTGCTGGTCAAGGGTGAGGTGAGCGGTATGAAGCAGGGCGCAGGCGGGCACTACAACTTCACGATTCGGGATGGTGTCAGCCGGCTCGACGCGGTCCTGTTCGCGGACGACGCGCGTCGAGTCACCACGCTGCCCGAGGACGGGCAGGTGTTCGTCTTTCGCGGACGGGTCGACTTCTTTGGCAAGACCGGGCGCCTGAGCTTCATCACCGACCAGGTCGAGTTCGACGATGTCGGCAAGCTGCGCGCCCGGCTCGAAGAGCTGAAGCGGCGGCTCGAGGTCGAGGGCGCGTTTGCTCCCACGCGGAAGCGGCGACTGCCCTTCTTGCCGCGGGCGGTGGCGCTGGTCACGTCCCCGACGGGGGCGGTCATACACGACCTCCAGGAGACGATCTGGGAGCGGTACCCGAATATGGGCATCGTCGTGTACCCGGTGCAGGTGCAGGGGGCGGCCGCGCCGATGAGCGTGTCGCGGGCGCTGCGGCGCTGCAACGAGGAGGCGCTCGCTCAGGTAATCGTCGTGGCGCGCGGTGGCGGCAGCTTTGAAGAGCTCTACGCGTTCAACACGGAGGTCGTAGCGCGCGCAATTCTCGGTTCCGCGCTGCCCGTCGTGACGGCGCTGGGCCACACGTCCGATCGGACAGTCGCTGACATGGTTGCTGACGTCGAAGCTCGCACGCCGACCGAAGCAGGATCTCGAGTCGTGCCCAAGAAGGCCGACCTGATTTCGCTGCTCCGCGAACGGGAACGCCGCCTCGACCGGGAGACCAACCAGCGTCTGCTCCGCGAGGCAGAAAAGCTTCAGGTCCGGAAGGCGAGGCTGGTCCAGATCCTGCCCGCGATGGTCCGGACGCGTGCGGACCGGCTGGCCCACGCCGCCGCGAACCTGGCTCGTTTGAGCCCGGTGCAGCAAGTGGCGCGGCGCGAGGACGCGCTCCGTGAACGGGCGCGGCGGCTGGTCTCTGCCGGGTCAGCCCGGTTGACGCGCAGCAGGAATGCCCTCGCGTCGCGCCGAGCGCCGGATCGCATAGAGCGGGCGCTCTTGGAGCGATTCGCTGTCGCCACGCGAGGCCTCGCGCATCGGCGAGAAAGGCTGCTCGCCTTGAGCCCCGACGCCGTGCTGTCGCGCGGCTACAGCATCACCCAGGATGCCGAGACGGGCGCCGTCGTTCGAGTGGCTTCCGACACCGCCGTTGACCGCAAGCTGCGGATCCGGCTCGCGGCCGGTCGCCTTGGCGCGCGAGTAGAACAGGTGGAGCCATGAGCGAGCAGCTGACGTATGAGCAGGCGCTGGAAAAACTGGACGAGAAGTTGAAGCTGCTCGAGGACGGCGAGCTGTCACTCGAGGATGCTTTGAAGGCAGTCGATGAGGCGCGGGTGTATCTAAAGATCTGCACCGAGCGCCTTGAAGCGGCCCGCAAGAAGATCGAGGTCCGCCCCGAACCAGGCGAGTAATCCCCCTCCCCCCGATAGGGAGAGGGTCCTGTTCCCCCTCTCCCCGCAGGGGAGAGGGCTGGGGAGAGGGGCGTGAGTTGCCCATTACGTTGTTAAGAGCATTGGCGTCCAGTCGCTCGTCAACGACCATTCGATACCTGAGACGCGATTCAATTTCGGTGGACCGATCCCGCAAGTTGAGGCGCGAGCAGACGGCGGCGGAGAAGCGCATCTGGTCGCGGCTGCGCGGGAAACGATTTCTGGGATACAAATTCCGACGGCAACACGCCATAGGCACCTATATCGTCGACTTCGCCTGCCTTCGCTCGAGGCTGGTGATTGAGATTGACGGCGACTCACATGGCGAAGATCATGCCGCCGAACTCGACGGTGCCCGGACCGCCTGGTTACAAACCCAAGGCTTGCGCGTGTTGCGATTCTGGAATCACAGCGTGATTGAGGACATCGACAGCGTCATGGAGTCCGTCTATTACGCGCTCGAGTGCGACGCTGTGCCAGCCCACGCCCCTCTCCCCGATGGGGAGAGGGAGTTTCAGCGAGGGGTCTTTGCCAATAAATCGATAAGCGCTTAAGCTGTGGCCCGAAACCGGCGCTGGATCGGGGTCAGGAGGGAGGGAGTACATGGCCACTCTTACGTTCGACACTTTGCGCCAGCAGGTACGCGGCGATGTGATCACAAAAGACGACGAAGGCTACGAGAAGGCCCGCGCCGTCTACAACGCGATGATCGACAAACACCCCTCGGTCGTCGTGCGTGCGGCCAACGCGGGTGATGTCATCGCTGGCGTGAATTTTGCCCGCGAGGGCCGCCTCGACCTCGCGATCCGCGCCGGCAGCCACAGCGTGCCGGGCTTCGGTACATGCGATGGCGGCGTCGTCATCGACCTCATTCGTATGCGCGGAGTGCGGGTGAACCCGGAGAAGCGGACCGCTAGGGCCGAGGGCGGCGCGACGTGGGGCGACTTCAACTCCGCGACGTACCCATTCGGGCTGGCGACCACGGGCGGCATCATCTCCACGACCGGCGTTTCGGGCCTGACGCTCGGCGGGGGAATCGGCTACCTGGCACGGGGATTCGGCCTGTCACTCGACAACCTGCTGTCCGCGGATGTCGTCACGGCGGATGGCAAGTTCCTGATCGCGAATGAGAAGGAGAACGAAGACCTCTTCTGGGCGATCCGTGGCGGTGGCGGCAACTTCGGCGTATTGACGTCGCTCGAGTTCCGCGTCCATCCCGTCAAGGACATCTACGGCGGCCCCATGTTCTACGAGCTGAAGCACATCGGCGATGTCATGCGTTTCTACCGCGACTACATCAAGGACGCGCCGGAGGAGATGGGCTGCTTCCCCGCGTTCCAGATCGCCCCTCCCCTACCGTTCATTCCTGAAAACCGGCATGGGGACACGTTTGTCGCCATGGTCGCCTGCTGGGCGGGGCCACTGGACAAGGGCGAGAAGGCGCTCAAGCCGTTCCACGACGTGGCGCCGGTGGTGGCCGAGTTCGTCGGCCCGATGCCCTACCCCGCGCTGAACAGCGCATTCGATGGATTGGTCCCGCCTGGGCTTCAGCACTACTGGAAGGCGAACTTTGTCAAGGAGCTCACCGACGAGGCGATCCAGGCGCACATCGAGCACGGACCGAAGATTCCGGCGGTCAACTCGACCATGCACATTTACCCAATCAACGGCGCGTGCCACCGCGTCGCGTCAGACGCGACCGCGTTCGGGCACCGCGACGCGAATTTCGCCACCGTCATCGCCGGCATGTGGCCCGACCCCGCCCAGAACAGTGCCAACATCAAGTGGGTGCGCGACTACTACGACGCGACGGCGCCCCTCTCCGAGGAGGGCGGCTACATCAACTTCGCGGCAGACGACGACCAGAAGCGTGCGCCGGCCAACTTCGGCAAGAACTACAGCCGCCTGGTCGATGTGAAGAGGAAGTACGACCCCGACAACCTCTTCCACGTGAACCAGAACATCAAGCCGTAAGCGACCGTGCTCCCTCTCCCCGTTCGCGGGGGGAGGGAGTTACCTCCTTCGCTGCAGGACCCACCAGGCGATGACCGCGCCGCATATCAACATCGTCGCGAATGACGCCAGCAGGTACTGGTTCGTAACCACCCCGAGGCCAATGATCACCGCCATGGCGGCGAGTACGAGAATGAGGGTGCGCGGCGACGGCCGGTATTCGCTGTGTACCACCTTCACTCACTTCCAACGCGAGTAGGCGTGGCTTCCTGCGACCCGGCCTCGAGTTGTTCGTTCATGACCCGGATTCGCTGGCTCAGGTTCTTCACGAACTCGATTAGGACTTCGGGATGCTCGTGCACGAGAGCATGCAGCCGGTCACGGCGCAGCACCCTTACGGTGGTGTTTTCGCTCGCCTGCGCGCCCGCTGAGCGCGGCTGATCGTCGAACACCGCCATCTCGCCAAGTACCGAGCTCGGGCCCAGACGGGCGAGCGAAACCTCCTGGCCCTCGTGGTCGAGGTGGACGCGGATCTCCCCTTCGAGCACGACAAACAGCTCAGACCCGACATCGCCCTTGAGGAAGATCGACTCGCCCTTGGCGTAGTGGCGCGTGACCATCAGGCGGTCGATGCTCGACAGCTGCTCGAGCGTCAGCGTGCTGAAGAGCGGCACGCGCTTGAGCGCGATGAGCTCTTTCATGCCCTCGCCAATGCCATTAGTGGCGGCACCCGCGGCCTCCTGGATCCACTTGTCGGGATGATTTGCCAGCGCCTCCAGTTCAGCTTTCGACAGGGCCCGCGCCGAGGCCGGGTCGAATGCGTCGGGGTCGAGGAGCTGCGCCAGTGGTCCGGCGAGCCATCCGGGGCCGAAGTTTAACAACGTTTCCAGGCCCTCGACCCGAGCTTGGGGCTCGTTCGAAAGCACGCCGCGCTCGACCGTCGCGAAGCCTCGCTTGCCGTGCAGCGCCCGCATCGCGCCA